>NZ_WMLF01000133.1 GCF_014156695.1 Streptomyces durbertensis
GTCGTGGTCTCCGGGCTGGTCGGGTCGCTGCTGCTCGGCATGCCGGCGCTCGACGTGGAGCAGCAGCGGGACCGGGTGCAGCAGCAGGAGCAGGCCGGTCAGAGCCGCTGACCGGCACGCCGTGTCGGCGCCCGGCCTGGTGAGGCGGCAGCGGGCCGGATAGCCTCACCTGCCACAGGAGTCGTTCCTGTCCACGAGATCAACCCGTGAACGAGGATCCGCCGTGCCCATGTCCTTCCTGACGGCCGATGACGATCTGCGCGACCACGCGCGCCCGGCCGAGGAACCGTTGCCCTACGAGGACCGCGGCCGGTGGCGGCGCCCCTACCGGCCCGGACCGTGGCGCGTGGCCGGTGCCGCGCTGCTGCTCCTGCTCTCCGCCTATCTGCTGGTCTCCGCGCTGATCATCGTGCTCGCGGGCACCCTCAGGGGCGGCGCGGTGTGTCTGGCGGCCGCGGCGGTGGTGATCGCCTGCGCGCTGCGGGTGCTGCGCGTGGGGATCTGGGTCAGCTCGCACGGGCTGCGGCAGGTGGGCCTGCTGTGGACCAGGACGCTGCCGTGGGCCCAGGTGGCCTCCGTGCGGACCGTCCAGCAGCCGGTGCGGTGGCTGGGACTGCCGCGCGGCGTGCAGGGGCAGGCGCTGGTCGTCCGCCGGCAGTCAGGTCAGGCGCTGCGGGTGCTGCTGACCGACCACAGCGCGGACTTCCTCTCCCGGCCGGAGGCCTTCGACCGCGCCGCCGACGTGCTGGAGGCGTGGGCCGAGGAGCACCGGCCCTCCTCCTGACGGGTGACCCGTCCCCCGGCCGGGCCGGGGGACGGGTCCCAAGCCGTTCGCAGGCCGCCGGCCGTGCGGCTGTCAGCCGTCGGCCGTGCGGCGCAGCGTGATCGCGCGCTGCATGGCCTTGCGGGCGCGCGGGGTGTCCCGCGCGTCGTGGTAGGCCACGGCGAGCCGGAACCAGCTGCGCCAGTCGTCGGGGCTGGCCTCCGTCTCGGCCTTGCGGCGGGCGAAGACGGCGTCGGCGGACGCCTTGTCGACACGCCCGCTGGGCGTGCGCTCCAGTTCGTCCACCGGGAGCCCGCCCTCGGCCTCCAGCTCCCTGGCCAGCCGGCCCGCCCGGTGGGCGAAGGCCGTGCTCTGCCACAGGAACCACAGGCCGATCAGCGGCAGCACCAGCACCGCGACGCCGAAGCCGACGGTGACCGGGGTGCCGTACCGGATGAGCGCCACGCCCCGGCCGCCGACCAGTACGAAGTACACGCACAGGACGGCGGCGAGGACGAAGTAGGTGATCTTCGCGCGCATGCCCGGTGCCTCAGCCGTCCAGGTCGAGGAAGTGCTCGAGCCCGAAGGTGAGTCCGGGTGTCTCCACGACCCGCCGGACGCCGAGCAGCACGCCGGGCATGAAGGAGTTGCGGTGCAGGGAGTCGTGCCGGATGGTCAGCGTCTCCCCCTCGCCGCCGAACAGCACCTCCTGGTGGGCGATCAGGCCGCGCAGCCGGACCGCGTGCACGGGGACACCGTCGACGTCTGCGCCGCGGGCGCCGTCCAGTGCGGTGCTGGTGGCGTCCGGCTGGGGCGGGCAGCCCGCCTCGGCCCGCGCGGACGCGATGAGCTGCGCGGTGCGCACGGCGGTGCCGCTCGGCGCGTCCGCCTTGTTCGGGTGGTGGAGCTCGACGACCTCCACCGACTCGAAGAAGCGGGCGGCCTGCTGCGCGAAACGCATGGTGAGCACGGCGCCGATGCCGAAGTTCGGGGCGATCAGCACGCCGGTGGAGGGCGAGTCGGCCAGCCAGCCGCGCAGGGTGGTCAGGCGCTCGTCGGTCCAGCCGGTGGTGCCGACGACGCCGTGCACCCCGTTGCGGACGCAGTACTCGAGGTTGTCCATGACCGCGTCGGGGTGGGTGAGGTCGACGGCGACCTGCGCGCCGGCCTCCGTCACGGCCTCCAGCCGGTCACCCCGGCCGAGGGCGGCGACCAGTTCGAGGTCGTCGGCCGCGTCCACGGCCTTGACGGCCTCGGAGCCCATTCGGCCCTTGGCGCCGATCACTGCGACGCGCAGCGGCTTGCTCATCGTGGTGCTTCCTTACTTCTACGGGCGGGCTGGTACGAGAAGCTGTGCGACGGGCCGTCAGGCGACCGCCTCGTCGAGCCGGGCGGCCTGCTTGTCGGTGAGCGGGCCGATCACCGACAGGGACGGCCGCTGGCCGAGCACCTCGGCGGCGACCTCGCGGACGTCCTCGGGGGTGACGGCCGCGATCCGGGCCAGCATGTCGTCGACCGACATCTGCTCGCCCCAGCACAGTTCGCTCTTGCCGATGCGGTGCATGAGCGCGCCGGTGTCCTCCAGGCCGAGCACGGTCGAGCCGGAGAGCTGTCCGACCGCGCGCCGCAGCTCGTCGTCGGGCAGGCCGTGTGCGGCGACCTGTGCCAGTTCGTCGCGGCAGATCTTCAGCACGTCGCTCACCTGGCCGGGGCGGCAGCCGGCGTAGACGCCGAAGAGGCCGCAGTCGGCGTAGCCCGAGGTGTAGGAGTACACCGAGTAGGCCAGGCCGCGCTTCTCCCGTACCTCCTGGAAGAGCCGGGAGCTCATGCCGCCGCCGAGCGCCGCGTTGAGCACGCTGAGGGCCCAGCGGCGCTCGTCGGTGCGGGCCAGGCCCGGCATGCCGAGTACGACGTGCGCCTGCTCGGTGCGCCGGTCGAGCAGTTCGACGCGGCCGGCGGTGCGGACGCGGCGGCTGCCGGCGCGCGGCGGCACCGGCACGGCGTCCTCGTTCCGCAGGGCGCCGGCCTGCTCGAAGGCGGCGCGCACCCGTCGGACGACGGTGTGGTGGTCGATGTTGCCGGCGGCGGCGACCACCAGGTGGGTGGGGTCGTAGTGCTTGCGGTAGAAGCGGGCGACGCGGTCCCGGGTGAGCGCGTTGACGGTGTCGACCGTGCCGAGCACGGGGCGGCCCAGCGGGGTGTCGCCGAACATGGTGTGCGCGAACAGGTCGTGCACGCAGTCGCCGGGGTCGTCCTCGGTCATGGCGATCTCTTCGAGGATCACGCCGCGCTCGGCGTCCAGGTCCTCGGCGCGGATCAGCGAGCCGGTGAGCATGTCGCAGACCACGTCGATGGCCAGCGGCAGGTCGGTGTCGAGGACCCGGGCGTAGTAGCAGGTGTACTCCTTGGCGGTGAAGGCGTTCATCTCACCGCCGACGGCGTCCAGCGCCGCCGAGATGTCCAGCGCGCTGCGCCGCCTGGTGCCCTTGAAGAGCAGGTGCTCGAGGTAGTGGGTGGCGCCGCCGAGCGCCGGCGTCTCGTCGCGGGAGCCGACGTGCACCCAGATCCCGAAGGTCGCCGAGCGTACGGAGGGCAGCGTCTCGGTGACGACGCGCAGGCCGCCGGGCAGCACCGTCTTGCGGACCGTGCCGATGCCGTTGCTGCCCGCGAGCAGCGTGCGGGTGCTGGCGCGGCGCGGGTGACGGGCGACGGCCCGCCCCACCGTGTCGGTGGGGCGGGCCGTCGAACGGGACGGGTGCGTCACTTGTCGGTGTCGTCCTTCGCCTCGCCGTTGTCGGCGGCCTTCTCGCCCTCCTCGTCCTCCAGGACGGGGATCAGGGAGAGCTTGCCGCGCTGGTCGATCTCGGCGATCTCGACCTGGACCTTGTGGCCGACGCCGAGGACGTCCTCGACGTTCTCCACGCGCTTGCCGCCGGCGAGCTTGCGGATCTGCGAGATGTGCAGCAGACCGTCCTTGCCGGGCAGCAGCGAGACGAACGCGCCGAAGGTGGTGGTCTTGACGACCGTGCCCAGGTAGCGCTCGCCGACCTCGGGCATCGTCGGGTTGGCGATGCCGTTGATCGTGCTGCGGGCGGCCTCGGCGGCCGGGCCGTCGGCGGCACCGATGTAGATGGTGCCGTCGTCCTCGATGGTGATGTCGGCGCCGGTGTCCTCCTGGATCTGGTTGATCATCTTGCCCTTGGGGCCGATGACCTCACCGATCTTGTCCACGGGGATCTTCACGGTGATGATCCGCGGGGCGTTCGGGGACATCTCGTCGGGGACGTCGATGGCCTCGTTCATCACGTCCAGGATGTGCAGACGCGCGTCGCGGGCCTGGTTGAGGGCCGCGGCGAGGACGGAGGCCGGGATGCCGTCCAGCTTGGTGTCGAGCTGGAGGGCGGTGACGAACTCGCGGGTGCCGGCGACCTTGAAGTCCATGTCACCGAAGGCGTCCTCCGCACCGAGGATGTCGGTGAGGGTGACGTAGTGCGTCTCGCCGTCGATCTCCTCGGAGATCAGGCCCATGGCGATGCCGGCGACCGGCGCCTTGAGCGGCACACCGGCGTTCAGCAGGGACATGGTGGAGGCGCAGACCGAGCCCATCGAGGTGGAGCCGTTGGAGCTCAGCGCCTCGGAGACCTGGCGGATCGCGTAGGGGAACTCCTCGCGCGTCGGCAGGACCGGCACGATGGCGCGCTCGGCGAGCGCTCCGTGGCCGATCTCGCGGCGCTTGGGGGAGCCGACGCGGCCCGTCTCACCGGTGGAGTAGGGCGGGAAGTTGTAGTTGTGCATGTAGCGCTTGCGGCTCACCGGGGAGAGGGTGTCCAGCTGCTGCTCCATGCGCAGCATGTTGAGCGTGGTGACGCCGAGGATCTGCGTCTCGCCGCGCTCGAACAGGGCCGAGCCGTGCACCCGCGGGATCGCCTCGACCTCGGCGGCCAGGGTGCGGATGTCGGTGACACCGCGGCCGTCGATGCGCTTCTTCTCCTTGATCACGCGCTCGCGGACCAGCTCCTTGGTGAGCGAGCGGTACGCGGCGGAGATCTCCTTCTCGCGGCCCTCGAACTGCGGCAGCAGCTTCTCGGCGGCGAGCGCCTTGACGCGGTCGAGCTCGGTCTCCCGCTCCTGCTTGCCGGCGATGGTGAGCGCCTGGGCCAGCTCGTCGCGGACGGCGGCGGTCAGCGCCTCGTACACGTCGTCCTGGTAGTCCAGGAAGACCGGGAACTCGCCGGTGGGCTTGGCGGCCTTGGCGGCGAGGTCGGACTGGGCGCGGCAGAGCACCTTGATGAAGGGCTTCGCGGCCTCCAGGCCGGCGGCGACGACCTCCTCGGTCGGCGCCTGGGCGCCGCCCTTGACCATCTCGACGGTCTTCTCGGTGGCCTCGGCCTCGACCATCATGATCGCGACGTCACCGTCGGGCAGCACCCGGCCGGCCACGACCATGTCGAAGACGGCGTCCTCAAGCTCGCTGTGCGTCGGGAAGGCGACCCACTGGCCCTTGATGAGGGCGACGCGGGTGCCGCCGATGGGGCCGGAGAAGGGCAGGCCGGCGAGCTGCGTGGAGCAGGAGGCGGCGTTGATCGCGACCACGTCGTAGAGGTGGTCGGGGTTGAGCGCCATGATCGTCTCGACGATCTGGATCTCGTTGCGCAGGCCCTTCTTGAACGAGGGGCGCAGCGGGCGGTCGATCAGCCGGCAGGTGAGGATGGCGTCCTCGGAGGGGCGTCCCTCGCGGCGGAAGAAGGAGCCGGGGATCTTGCCGGCGGAGTACATCCGCTCCTCGACGTCGACCGTGAGGGGGAAGAAGTCCAGCTGGTCCTTGGGGTTCTTGGACGCGGTGGTGGCCGACAGCACCATGGTGTCGTCGTCCAGGTACGCCACGGCGGAACCGGCGGCCTGCCTGGCCAGCCGTCCCGTCTCGAAGCGGATGGTGCGGGTGCCGAAGGCGCCGTTGTCGATGACTGCCTCGGCGTAGTGGGTCTCGTTCTCCACCAGTGTTGTCTCCTCGTCTGCGCCGGCCGCGCGTGTCGCGGCCGGCTCGTACGGTGGAGCGCTCCCTGTGCGGGCCGGTCTTCGATCGAAGCACCCGGAAGTCGTTCCGTCCGAGTGCCACTACCGAGGACCGGCGTCGGGCGCGCCCCGCCTCATGTTGTAGCTCGTGATTCAGCTGTGGGACCAGACTACAAAGGTTCCGGTCACCGTGAGGTACGACGAAGGGAGCGGCCCCCGGTCCTGGGAACCGCTCCCTCCATCATCGGTCAGCGGGCGCCGGCCGCACCCCGGCGGATGCCGAGGCGGTCGACCAGGGCGCGGAAGCGCTGGATGTCCTTCTTCGCCAGGTACTGCAGCAGGCGGCGGCGCTGGCCGACGAGCAGCAGCAGACCACGGCGGGAGTGGTGGTCGTGCTTGTGGGTCTTGAGGTGCTCCGTCAGGTCGGTGATCCGACGGGTGAGCAGCGCCACCTGGACCTCGGGGGAGCCGGTGTCACCCTCCTTGGTGGCGAACTCGGAGATGATCTGCTTCTTCGTGGCGGCATCGAGGGACGACACGCGTACTCCTTGGGTTTCCTCGCCCTTGCGGGCAGCCACCGAGTGCCCCTGGTCTTGGCCACAGGGGAGCTTCCGTTACTCGGGAGGCGGGGATCCGCTGAGCGCTTCCTCCAGAGGGATCTCCGGGGGCGCGTACACAAACGGCCGCCCCTAGAGTACACGAGGCCCCGGACGGCCCCGCGCCGACCGTCGCCCCGCCGTGCGGGAGCTCCGCCCCGGCGGGGACACGGGTCCCTAGCTGGTCATGGCGCGGGCGGCGGCGTAGACGTCGAGGACGGCCAGGCACAGCGGGACGAGGGAGAGCAGCACCGCGCCCTCGAAGATGTCCAGCACCCTCCCCCAGAAGGGTGACAGACCCTTGTTGGGGACGATCAGTCCGACGGCGACGAGCACGGCCGCGCCCAGCGCGATGCTGCCGGAGAACCAGACGGTGTGCACGTTCAGCGGGCCGCTGTCGCCGTCCCGGTAGAGCGACTGGAGGGCCTCCACCGGCGGGTCCAGGGTGATGCCGAGCAGCAGGAGCAGGACGGTGACCAGGCCGCCGACGAGCAGGCAGGCGACCTGGGAGGTGTAGTCGAAGAGGCGGGCCCGCAGCATCATGGCGATGCCGGCGGCCAGCGCCAGCAGCTGGGCCCAGCCGTTGTCGGAGAAGCCGAGGATGACGCCGGCGGCGACGGCGACCAGGGCGGAGCAGCCGGCGACGAGGCCGAGCAGCAGTTCGTGGCCGCGGCGGGCCTGGGCGGCGATCCGCACCGAGTCGACGGCCTCGTCCTGGGTGCGCTTGCCGTCGTCGTAGTCGCGGCCCTGGGCGATCTGGTCCGGGGAGCGGTACCCGATGGGCAGCCGGGCGAACCGCGCGGACAGTCCGGGCAGCCAGGCCACCAGCGCGATGCCGACGACGGCGGTCACGGCGGCGACCTCGCGCGGCGGGGCGTCGGTGAGGATGCCGACGAAGGTGGCGAGGGTGCCGGCGGCGGCCAGGAACGCGGCGGCGACGAACGGCGAGTCGCCGTACGGCAGCAGCGCCACCAGCAGCACGGAGGCGATCAGGACGACCACGCAGCCGACGAGGAAGTGGAGTCGTCCCGGCCCTTCCCCGCTCTCGGTGCCGAAGACGCCGGAGCCGGCGAGCAGCAGGTGCGGCAGGGAGGCGAGGCCGAGCGCGATGGAGGAGTTGCGGTCGTCGTAGATCCGGGCCCGCACGCCGGCCAGGGCGACCAGGGTGACGCCGGTGACGGCGGCGATGACGCCGGGCAGGCCGTGCATGTCGCGTTCGACGGGGTTCGCGAACCACAGCACAAACGCCATCATCGAGAGCAGCAGCACACCGGCGGTGAGGCCGGCGGCGTTCATCAACTCGTCGCTCCAGCGGCGGCGGTTGCGCTTGACCGCCGAGGAGACGGCGTCCGACACGTCGTCGAAGACGGCCGGCGGCAGCGACTCTGCGAACGGGCGCAGCAGCAGCACGTCCCCGTCCAGGATGCGCTGTTCGGCCAGTGAGCGGCCGGCGTCGAGCACCGTGCCGTCGCGGCGGACGAGGTGGTAGCCGGTGGGGCTGCCCTCGGGTTGCACCTGGCCGGAGAGGCGCAGGATCTCCGGGTAGATGTCGACCAGTGGCACGTCCTCGGGGAGTGCCACGTCGATTCGTGCGTCCGGCGCGGCAACGGTGACCCGGCAGAAGCCGGTCCCTGCGGTCGTACTCACCTGGCGGAGCCCCCTCGTCCGGTGCTGCGGTTCTGTCCGCTGTTCTCTGTCGCGTGTTCTCTGTCGCGGCTTGTCTGTGAAGTTGTCTGTGAAGTTGTCTGCACGCCGTCAGGGATAGGCGGCGGCGGAGCGTCAGCGTACCGTCGACGAAGGCAATGGCCCCACCCGCCCCTGGGGTTGTCCCCGGTCAGTAGGATCACGGCCCAGTGCCAACCCCGCCCGCGTCGGTCGGTGTCCGGACCCGCCGGGGCGGTTGCCACTGGGAGACCGTTCAACCACGGGGGCGGTCCGAACTGCGAGATGCGTGAAGGACTGGTGCGCCGGTGAGCGTGATCGTCGTCAAGCGCCCGCCTCGGGCTCTTCCGCCCGACGTGCCGAGCGAGGAGGTGACGCTCGAGGCCCCGCCCGAGATCCCTCGCGAGGGCGACAACAACATGCTGATGAACCTCCTGCCCATGCTGGGCATGGGAGGTTCCGCGGCGTTCTTCTTCATGCCGGGCATAGGCAACCCGTTCATGAAGGTGATGGGCGTCATCATGCTCGGCTCGACGCTGGCCATGGTCATCGCCCAGATCGTCAAGTCCCGGCAGGGGCCGTCGGGGCAGATGAACCAGGAGCGTCAGGACTACCTCAAGTACCTGTCGCAGAAGCGGCGTGAGGTGCGGCGCACGGCGCACAAGCAGCGCGACGCCCAGCTGTTCCTGCATCCGAGCCCGGACCAGCTGTGGTCGATCGTCGCCGAGGGTCGGCGGGTGTGGGAGCGCCGGTCCTCCGACGGGGACTTCGCGCAGGTGCGGATGGGCCTGGGCCCGCAGCAGCTGGCGACCCCGCTCAAGGCTCCCGAGACCGCGCCGGTGGACGAGCTGGAGCCGCTGACCGCGCACGCGATGAAGCAGTTCCTGTCCGTGCACGGCACGTTGGACGGGCTGCCGCTGGCCGTGTCGCTGCGCGCCTTCTACCACATCACCGTCTCCGGCGACCCGGACACCGTGTACGGCACCTCCCGCGCGGTGCTGGCCCAGCTGTGCACGCTGCACTCGCCGGAGGACCTGACGGTCGCGGTGGTGGCCGCGCCGGGCGCGCTCGAGGAGTGGGAGTGGGTCAAGTGGCTGCCGCACGTGCAGCACTCGTCGCTCGACGGCGCCGGCACGCGGCGGCTCGTCGTCGAGGATCTGGGCGAGGTCGAGGAGTTGCTGGCCGACGACCTGGAGGGGCGGGGCCGGTTCAACCCGCAGGGCGCGCCGGTCGCCGACGCCCCGCACGTGGTCGTCGTGCTGGACGGCGGCGGGGTTCCGGCGGACTCGGTGATCGCGGGCGCCGACGGCCTGCAGGGCGTGACGATCCTGGAGGTGGTGCCCGGCGACCTGGACGAGCTGCGCAGCTCGCTCGCCGTGCAGGTGGCGCCCGGCAGGCTGACGCTGGAGTCCTCCAGCGGCGCGGTGTACACGGGGGAGCCGGACGTGCTGTCCGTCTCGGAGGCGGAGGCGCTGGCGCGGCAGCTCGCCCCGCTGCGCGCCGGTTCCGCCGACGGCGACGAACCGCTGCTGGCCAACCTGGACTTCACCGACCTGATGAACATCGGCGACGCCGGCTCGGTGGACGTCTCCCGCACCTGGCGGCCGCGCACGCTCCACGAGCGGCTGCGGGTGCCGATCGGCCTCGGCCAGGACGGCCAGCCGGTCATGCTGGACGTCAAGGAGGCCTCGCAGGAGGGCATGGGCCCGCACGGCCTGTGCGTCGGCGCGACCGGTTCCGGCAAGTCGGAGCTGCTGCGCACGCTGGTACTGGGCCTCGCGGTCACCCACTCGTCGGAGACGTTGAACTTCATCCTCGCCGACTTCAAGGGCGGCGCCACGTTCACCGGCATGTCGGACATGCCGCACGTCGCCGCCGTCATCACCAACCTCGCGGACGACCTCACCATGGTCGACCGCATGCGCGACGCGATCACCGGCGAACTCCAGCGCCGGCAGGAGCTGCTGCGGTCGGCGGGCAACTACGCCAACATCACCGACTACGAGAAGGCCCGGGCGGCCGGCGCCCCGCTGGAGCCGCTGGCCTCGCTGGTGATGGTGCTCGACGAGTTCTCCGAACTCCTCACCGCCAAGCCGGACTTCATCGACATGTTCATCCAGATCGGCCGTATCGGCCGGTCGCTCGGCGTGCACATGCTGCTGGCCTCGCAGCGGCTGGAGGAGGGCAGGCTGCGCGGCCTGGACACCTACCTCTCCTACCGGATCGGTCTGCGCACCTTCTCCGCCGCCGAGTCCCGCGCCGCGATCGGCGTGCCGGACGCCTACCACCTGCCGAACGTGCCCGGCGCCGGCTACCTGAAGTACGACACCGAGACGATGGTGCAGTTCAAGGCCGCCTACGTGTCCGGGCCCTACCGGTCCGGCGGGGGCGGCGGCGGGGGCGGCGGCGTGCGCACCGACAAGCTGCCCGTGCTGTTCACCGCCGAGTCCGTGGAGCGGCACCTCATCGAGGAGCCGGAGCTGGAGGAGGTCCCGGAGCAGGAGGACGACGCGCTCGCCGACACCGTCCTGGACGTCATCGTCCAGCGCCTCCAGGGACAGGGCCCGCCGGCACACCAGGTGTGGCTGCCGCCGCTGGAGGAGTCCCCGTCGATGGACCGGCTGCTGCCGGCGCTCGCCGTCAGCCCCGAGCGGGGCGTGCACGCCGCCGAGTACACCGCGCAGAGCAAGCTGATCGTGCCGGTCGCGATCGTGGACAAGCCGTTCGAGCAGCGCCGCGACGTCATGTACCTGGACTTCTCCGGCTCGGCCGGCCACGGCCTGGTCGTCGGCGGCCCGCAGTCCGGCAAGTCGATGATCATGCGCACCCTCATGGCCGGGTTCGCGCTCACCCACACCCCCTACGAGGTGCAGTTCTACTGCCTCGACTTCGGCGGCGGCGGCATGCTCGCCTTCGAGGGCCTGCCGCACGTGGGCGGCGTCGCCACCCGCCTGGACGCGGAGAAGGTCCGCCGCACGGTCTCCGAGGTCGTCGGCATCCTCAACGCCCGCGAGGAGTTCTTCCGCGACAACAGCATCGACTCCATGGGCACCTTCCGCCAGCGGCGCGCCGCCGGCCAGTACCCCGACCAGCCCTGGGGCGACGTCTTCCTGCTCATCGACGGCTGGGCGACGTTCAAGACCGACTACGAGATGATGGACCCGGTCATCCTGGACATCGCCAGCCGCGGTCTGGGCTTCGGCGTCCACCTCGTCATCACCTCCGCTCGCTACACCGAGGTGCGCCCGGCGCTCCGCGACCAGCTGCTGAACCGGGTGGAGCTGCGGCTCGGCGACCCGATGGAGTCGGAGTTCGACCGCAAGCGGGCCGAGAACGTGCCGACCGGCCAGCCGGGACGCGGCCTGTCCCCCGACAAGCTGCACTTCCTGTCCGGCCTGCCGCGCATCGACGGCTCCAGCAACACCGAGGACCTCTCCGACGGCATGGCGCACTTCGTCGCCACGGTCGCCGAGCACTGGACCGGACAGCCGGCACCGAAGGTGCGGATGCTGCCGACCATGCTGTCCGTCAACGAACTGCCGCCCGGCGGCGCGCACCCCGAGCGCGGCATCGCGTTCGGCGTCGACGAGACGACGCTGTCGCCGGCGTTCATCGACTTCGAGAACGACCCGCTGTTTGTCGTCTTCGGCGAGAGCGAGTCGGGCAAGTCCTCCGTGCTGCGGCTGCTGGCCAAGCAGATCGCCGAGCGGTACAGCACCGACAAGGCGCTGATGGTCGTCGCCGACTACCGGCGCGCGCTGCTGGGCGAACTGCCCGACAGCCACGTCTACAAGTACTGCGCGGCGGGACCGCAGCTGCAGGAGGTGCTGACCGGGCTCGCCGGCTCGCTGGGCCGCCGCATGCCGGGCCCGGACGTCACCCCCGAACAGCTCCGCAACCGCAGCTGGTACGACCTGCCGGACGCGTTTGTCATCGTCGACGACTACGACCTGGTGGCCAGCGGCGCCAACCCGCTCAACCCGCTGCTGGAGTACCTGCCGTTCGCCCGCGACGTCGGCCTGCGGCTCATCCTCGCCCGCAGCTCCGCCGGCGCCTCCCGCTCCTCCTTCGAGCCGGTGATGCAGCGGACCAAGGAGCTCGGCGCGCAGGGCCTCATCCTCTCCGGCGACCCCGGCGAGGGCCCGCTGATGGGCAACTTCAAGGCGACCAGGCTGACACCCGGACGCGGCCAGTTCGTCACCCGCAAGGGCGGCGGCCAACTCGTCCAGACCGGCTGGCTGCCGCCGCGGAGCTGAAGCCTGGCCGCCGCCAGAATCGCGGCCTAGCGGCCACTCGTCCTCAAGC
>NZ_WMLF01000134.1 GCF_014156695.1 Streptomyces durbertensis
CGTCTCATCCCCGCCCCGACCGCCAACGACACTAACGGCCCGCGGCCCGCGCTGTGTGAGGATGAGCGAGCCCGCCGCGAACGATGCCGGAACAGGAGTGCGGACACCGACGATGCGCGAGAAAGCCGTACGTTACCTGCGCTGTCCGCACTGCGCCGGATCACTGAGCCTCGACGGACGCACGCTGCTGTGCCCCGAACGGCACAGTTTCGACCTCGCCAGGCAGGGGTACGCCAACCTGCTCCGCCGGGCCACCCGCTTCCACTCCGACACCCCCGACATGGTCGGCGCCCGCGCCGACTTCCTCGCCGCCGGCCATTTCCGGCCACTCACCGACGCGCTCGCCGCCCGCGCCCGCGAGGCGTTCGAAGCCGCGCCGGGAAGCCCGACAGACGACGGCTGCGTCCTCGACGTCGGCGGCGGCACCGGCCACTACCAGGCCGCCGTGCTCGACGCCCTGCCCGACGGCACCGAGGGCGTGCTGCTGGACATCTCCAAACCGGCCGTCCGCCGCGCCGCCCGCGCCCACCCCCGGCTGAGCGCCGTCGTCGCCGACGCCTGGGACGGGCTGCCGCTCGCCGACAACGCCGCCCGGCTCATCCTCAACGTCTTCGCACCCCGCGACGCGGCCGAACTGCGCCGGGTGCTCCGGCCGGACGGCACCCTGCTCGCGGTGGTCCCCCGCCCGGACCACCTGGCCGAACTCGTCGGGGCACTGGACCTGCTGCGCGTGGAGGAGGAGAAGGCCGACCGGCTGGCCGACCGGCTCGCCCCGCACCTCCTCCCCGCCGACCGGCGGGAGATCACCGCCACCCTGACCCTCGACCACACCGCCGTGCGGCAGGTCGTCGCGATGGGACCGAACTCCTGGCACCAGGACCCGGCCCGCCTGGCCGCTCGCGTCGCCGAACTGCCGCCGACCGTGACCACCACCCTCGCCGTCACCCTCGCCGCCTTCCGCCCGGCCACCTGAACGGCCCACCAGCACCCCCCACCGCGGCCCGACCCGCTGCCACGCTGGGCACATGACCGACAGCAGCACGCAGCAGGAGCGGACCGACGACGGGCCGCTGGTGCGGGTCGACGAGTTCGCCAAGGACTCCCGGTACCGGATCGTCCACTTCCGGGGCGAGGGCCGGCAGCCGCTGGGGCCCGAGGAGTTCGAACCGGAGATCAGACACCGCTTCCCCGACCTCGACCCGCACGACCCCGAGCAGGTCGTCTGGGCCGACCGCCCGTGGGAGTGGCCGGAATGGCACCCCGGTGAGGCCTGACCGCAACCATTCGCGCGCCACCGCGTCTGAGCTGTAGGGGAGACAGCGCGGACCAGGGGCGACGAGGGGGCGGACATCACCATCACCGGGACGCGGCGCGTACGGGAATCGACCAGCCCGCCCGCGACCGCACCGACAACGAGCCTTCGCGCGCGCCTGGCCGGCCCCGGCGCCGCCGCCGCGCTGGCGACGGTGCTCGGCCTGTGGGGCGTCGAACGCGGCGGCTCGATGTGGCGGGACGAGGCCGTGACGGTCGCCGTCGCCGGCCGGCCGTTGCCCGAGACGTGGGCGCTGCTGCAGCAGATCGACGCCGTGCACGGGCTGTACTACCTGCTCGCGCACGGCTGGTTCGCGCTGTTCGGCGACGGGCTGTGGGCGCTGCGCGTGCCTTCCGTGCTGGCGACGGCGGTGGCGGCGGCCGGCGTCGCGGCGCTCGGGCGGCGACTGTGGAACGCCCGCGCCGGACTGCTCGCCGGACTCGCCTACCCGCTGCTGCCGCCGGTGCTGCACCACGCGCAGGAGGGCCGCTCCTACGCGATGGTCGCGGCGGCGCTGGTGTGGGCGACCTGGACGCTGGTACGCGCGGTGGAGCGGCCCGGCGCGGCCGGACGCTGGGGCGGGTACGCCGCACTGGCGCTGCTCGCGTGCTGGCTGAACCTTTTCGCCGGGTTCGCGCTGCTGGCGCACGGCGTCGCGCTGTGGCGCGCCGGAGCCGACCACCGGGTGTGGCGTCCCTGGCTCACGGCGTGCGGCGCGGTCGGACTCGGCGTGCTGCCGCTGGCGCTGATGTGCACCGGTCAGGCGGAGGGCCAGCTCGGCTGGCTCTCCCGGCCGGGCGCGGGGGAGTGGGCGGCCTTCCTCGCCGTCACCGCCGCCGGCTGGGTCCTCGCCCGGTACACGGCCGGCGGCGGCCCCACCGACGGCGCCCGCCTCACCCGGGGCCGCCTCGCCGGCGGCGGGCTCGCCGGCGGCGGGCTCGCGCTCGCGCTGCTCGCCGTGCCGCCGGGGACGCTGCTCCTGCTGTCGATGGCACACCCCTACTACGTCGACCGGTACGTCCTGTACGCGTTCGCCGGGCTCGCGCTGCTGCTCGGTGCCGCCGCCGACCGCGCGCTGGACCACCGGCCCGCCCGGGCGCGGCGGGGCGCCGTGCTCGCCGTGGCGGCGGCGGTACTGGCCGGGCTGCTGCTGCCGTGGCCGCTCGACCTGCGCGGCCCGCAGTCACGCAAGGACGACGCGCTGGCGGTCGCCGCCGCCGTCCGCGAACTCGCCGCACCCGGCGACGCCGTGCTGTTCACCCCCGCCAGGCGGCGGGACTGGCTGCTGCACGACCGCGCCACGTACCGCTCGCTCGACGACGTCGCGCTGGCCCGGTCGCCGGAGGACTCCGGCACGCTGCGCGGGGTGGAGCACCCCGCCGCCGAACTGCCCCGCCGCGTCCGGGCCGCCCACCGCGTCGTCGTGCTCGCCGATCCGCCCGACCAGCCGCTGGACGACACGGCCGACGAGGTCGCCAAACGGGACGTCCTCGCGCGGCACTTCCGGCCCTGCCGGGAGATCCACGTGCACGGCGCCCGGGTCACCCTGTGGAGCAGCGTCGGGTGCCCGCGCCGGCGCTGACCCGGGCCGCCGGGGGCGGAGGGCCGGGTCAGTGGCCAGGGTCAGTGGCCCAGTTCGTCCCTCGGGTTCTGCCAGCCGGGCTTGGCCGGGCGCATCTTCGGCGGGGTGCGGAAGCGGCCGGTGTCCTCCTCGTCGCCCTTGCGCAGCTTCGTCGGGACCTGCTCCACGCTGCGGCGGATGATCACCACCCGGTCCTGCGCCTGGAGCGGGGAGGCCTCCGGCTCGTCGAAGTTCATCAGCCGGTGGCCGCGCAGGACCGCCACCACCAGGTCGTCGCACTCCTTCGGGGTGCGGCCCACCTCGCTCTTGCTGACCGGCCGCTCGGCCAGGCTGAGCCCCTCGCCGTAGGAGATCAGGTCCTCCATGACCTCGCCCGCGCTCGGGCTCACCAGCGACAGCCCCAGCATCCGGCCGGCGGCGGCCGAGGACGTGATGACCGCGTCCGCTCCCGACTGCTTGAGCAGCGGCGCGTTCTCCTCCTCCCGCACGGCGGCCACGATGTTCACCGCCTTGTTCATCTGCCGCGCCGTCAGGGTGACCAGCACGGCGGTGTCGTCGCGCTGCGTGGCGATGATGATCTGGCTGGCGATGTCGGCGCGGGCACGCTCCAGCACGCTGGACCGGGTCGCGTCGCCCACCACCCCGGCGAAGCCGTCCGCGTTCGCCGCGTCGATCACCTTCGCGCTCGGGTCGACGACGACGATCTGCTCCTTGACCAGACCCGTGGAGAGCAGGGTCTCGGCGGCCGACCGCCCCTTGGTGCCGAAGCCGACGATGACGGTGTGGTCGCGCACGCGGGACCTCCAGTGGGACAGCCGCCACTGCTCGCGGGTGCGCTCGGTGAGCACCTCGAGAGTCGTGCCGACGAGGACGATCAGGAACATGATGCGCAGCGGCGTGATGACGAACGTCGTGATCAGCCGCGCGAGGTCGGTTTCCGGCGAGATGTCGCCGTAGCCGGTCGTCGAGAGCGACACCGTCACGTAGTACAGCGCGTCGAGCGCGTTCACCTCGCCGTCGACGCTGTCGCCGTAGCCGCTCCGGTCGAGGTAGACGATCAGCCAGGCGGTGAACAGCACCAGGTTGGCGATCAGCAGTCGCTTGGCGACCTGGATGACCGGGCCGGCGATCTGCTTCGGCAGTTGCACGCGGAAGGTGTGCTCGTCGGTGGCCGTCGTGTTCCTGGCTGCGCGGGGGTTGGGTAGTCGCATCACTGTCTCTGGGCGGGTGCGTGGCCGGCGCTCGCGCCGGTCCTCATGCCGGTGCTCATGGGCTGGGCATCCTCAGCAGGACGACGTGGGAACCGGAGGGGGCGCCGCCCGGCGGGATCACGGCCAGCGCGTCGGCCGCCGCGACCCCCCGGAGCATAGCCGGACCGTGGTAGCGCAGCGGCGCGGCCCCCTTCGGGGTGAACGCCACCGGGACCAGCCGGGTGTCACGCGGATGACCCGTCACGGCCTCCGTCACCCGCGCGCTGTGCGGCGGCGCGTCCGGATCGAGGTCGGCGTAGCCGCGCAGCAGCGGCTCGGCGAGCAGCAGCAGCCCGGACACCGCCGCCAACGGGTTGCCCGGCAACCCGACGAGGTGGCGGGGCCCGGGCGTGTCGGCGGGCAGCTCCGCCAGCAGCATCGGATGCCCGGGACGCACCGCGACGCCGTCCACCAGGAGCCGCGCGCCCCGCTCGGCCAGCAGCGGCCGCACGTGGTCGACCGGACCGGCCGCCGTACCGCCGGTGGTGAGCAGCACGTCGGCGTCGCTGCCCGCCACGGCCTCCGCCAGCCTGCCCCCGTCGTCGCCCAGCCGCCGCACGGCGACCACGTCGGCGCCGACAGCGGCCAGCCAGGGCGTCAGCAGCGGCCCGAGCGCGTCCCTTATCAGGCCCCCGCCGGGCACTCCCGCGCCCAGCAACTCCGCACCCAGGACCAGGACTTCGACACGTGGGCGGCGGGTCACCCGCAGCGTGTCGTAGCCGGCCGCGGCGGCCAGACCCAGCACCGCCGGCGTCACCGCCGTACCGGCCGGCAGCAGCAGGTCGCCGCTGCGGCACTCCTGGCCGCGCGGCCGGATGTCCGTGCCGTTCGCCGGGGCGCGCCCGGCCGACAGCCGGCCGTCGACGACCCGGCCGTGCTCGCTGCGCAACACGGCCGTCGCGCCCGGCGGGACCCGGGCGCCGGTGGCGATCGCCAGCGCCCGCCCGTCGCCCAGCGGCGGCACGGCGCCGCCCCCGGCGAGCAGACCGCGCCCGGACTCCAGCACCCAGGGGCCGGGGCCGGCCACCGCCCAGCCGTCCATCGCCGAACTGTCGAAGCCCGGCAGGTCGGTCAGCGCGGCCAGCGGTTCGGCGAGCGCGTGCCGTACGGCCTCCGCGAGCGGCAGCTCGACCGAGTCCAGCGGCCGCCCCGCCCGCCGGGCCAGGGCCCGCGCCGTCGCCCAGTCACAGGCGGTGGCACGGTCCCGCGAACCGGGGTCGCGGTTCGGTCCGGTCGCGGGTCCACGGGTCGGTCCGGCGGTCGGTCCGGGGGTGGGTTCGGGGGTCGGTTCGGGCCAGGACGTCACGGCCGCGTCGTTGGCCAGCGCGAGTGCGTCGTCGAACCCGTCCGGGTCCTCGAGTCTGTTGCTCAGCGGGCTGCTCATAGGGTCATCCGTTCCGGGTCAGTCCGGAGTCTCCGGTGGTCTCGGCTCGTCCAGCGCCGGCTCGGCCGGCCCGGAGCCGCCGGCCTCCGCGTCACCCTCATCCGGCGAGCCGCCGGCATCCGGGGTCGCCTTGGTGGTGGCTTCGGGGCCGCCGGCCGGCTCGGGGCCGCCGGCCGGCTCGGGGCCGCCGACCGGTTCCGGGCGGCCCGTCGGCATGCCCTCGGCCGCCCAGCGCTCGGCCAGCGCCGCCGCCGCACGGGCCGCTTCCGCGATCTCCGCCGCGCCGCCGCCCCGGCTCGCCGCCGCGTAGCCGACGAGGAACGTCGTCAGCGGGGCCGCCGGCCGGGCGACGCCGTGCGCCGCGTCCCGCGCCAGGTCGAGCAGGAGGTCGGTGTCCACGTCCGGGTCGATGCCCAGCTCTTCCTTCGCCGCGTTCATCCATTCTTCCAACACCCGCCCATGCTCCCTGATTCTGGCGCGGGCGGCACCCAGGTCGTCCCAGGTGTCGCAGTCGGACGTCTCCTCGGGGGCCGTGGGGACACGGGCCAACTCCAGCGCGGCCGGCAGCAACCGCAGCGGCAGATCGTCGAGACGGCCGTGTTCGGCGGCGAGCAGCGCCAGTTCGCGCTCCAACGGCTCACGCCGGTAGGCGGCCAGCAGCGGCTGGTCGCGGCCGTCGTGGGCCAGCGCGCCCTCCCGCGCGGCCGCGGCCGCCAGCAGCCGGGCCACCGTCGACGCACGGAGGAACGGCTGGTCCGCGCCGAGCACGAGGAGCGTCGGTGCGGTCGTCCGCCGCAGCCCGGCGTCCAGCGCGGCGAGCGGACCCGACCCGGCCCGCTCCTCACGGGCCCACGTCACCGGGCGCCCGGTCGGGCGGCGGGGACCGACCACAACCGTCCGCCGGGCGCCCCGGCAGACGGACAGCACCCGGTCGAGCAGCGTCCGGCCGCCGACGGTGAGCGCCGGCTTGTCGACCCCGCCGAGCCGGCGGCCCCGGCCACCGGCGATGACGATCGCGTCGTACTCCACGCGCCCGAGCCTACGGTCCGCCGATGACACGGCGGTCACACCGTCCGCACAGCGCCGCCGGGCGCGGTGCAAGGACCGCGTGCCCGGCGCCGCCGTGCCGGCCGGTGGTCAGAGCGTGCGCAGCAGGACGGCCGGCCGCTCCACGCAGTCCGCGACGTACCGCAGGAAGCCGCCCGCCGTACCGCCGTCGCACACCCGGTGGTCGAAGGTGAACGACAACTGCACCACGTGCCGCACCGCGAGCTGCCCCTCGTGCACCCACGGCTTCTCCACTATGCGGCCGACGCCGAGCATGGCCGCCTCCGGGTGGTTGATGATCGGCGTCGAGCCGTCCACCCCGAAGACGCCGTAGTTGTTGAGGGTGAACGTGCCGCCGGTCAGCTCGGCCGGGGAGAGCCGGCCGGCACGTGCCGCCTCCGTCAGCCGGGTCATCTCCGCGCTGATCGCCTCCGCGCCCATGGTGTGCGCGTTCCGCACGACCGGCACCACCAGGCCGCGGTCGGTCTGCGCCGCGAAGCCCAGGTGCACCTCGTCGAGCTGCACGACCTCGCGGGCGTCGGTGTCGACGTAGGAGTTCAGCTCCGGGTGGCGGGCGAGGGCCGCGACGCAGATCCGGGCCAGCACGGCCAGCAGCGACACCTTCGGCCCGTCCGCCGCGTTCATCGCGCGGCGGGCGGCCAGCAGCTCGGTCGCGTCGGCGTCCACCCAGGTGGTCGCGTCGGGGATCTCCCGGCGGCTGCGGGACAGCTTCTCGGCGACCGCGCCCCGCACGCCGCGCAGCGGCACGCGCCGCACACCGGCGCCGGACACCGCCGCCCCGGCCGCGCGGGACGCCGCGGTCTCACGAGCCGCCGCGGTCTCACGAGCCGCCGTCTCGGCCGCCGCCGTCTCCGCCGCGCGGGTCTCCGCGGCGCGGGTCTCGGCCGCCCGCGTCTCCGCCGCACGGGCGACGTCGGCGCGCGTGATCAGCCCCTCGGGCCCGCTACCCGCGATCGTGCGCAGGTCGAGGCCCGTCTCGCGGGCGAGCCTGCGGACCAGCGGGGAGATCACCGGCGGCGGACCCTCCGCCGCGGTGGCTCGCGCCCCCGGTGGCGGCTGCACGCGGCCGCCACCGTGCGGCACGGCCGCCGGGCGGCGTACCGGGGCACGCCCCGCCGCCGGGCGCCGCCGACGGCGCGGCGCGCTGGACGTGCCGTAGCCGACCAGCACGTTGCCCGAGCCCTCACCGGCCCGTCCGTTCGCCCGGCCACCGCTCTCAGCCCCGCCCGGCCCGCCCGTCCGGGCGGTGTCCGCCTCCGGCGCCGGGCCCGCCTGCGCCGTGGGCGCGCCGGAGGCCGCACCCTCCCCCGTGGCCGCGGCGGACGAGGCGACCGTCACCAGCGGCGAGCCGACCGGGATCTCCTGCCCGATCTCGCCGTAGCGCGCGGTGACCACACCCCCGTAGGGGCACGGCACCTCGACCATCGCCTTTGCCGTCTCGACCTCCACCACCGGCTCGTCGACGGCGACCACGTCGCCCACCTCGACCAGCCAGCGGACGATCTCCGCCTCCGTCAGCCCCTCGCCCAGGTCGGGCAGCCGGAACTCGCGTACCTCGGCCATCAGCGTGTGCTCCCCTCGGTCCACTCCGCCTCCCACTGGAGACGGTCGACCGCGTCGAGCACCCGGTCAACCCCCGGGAGGTGGTGGCGTTCGAGCATCGGCGGCGGATAGGGGATGTCAAAGCCCGCCACCCGCAGCACCGGCGCCTCCAGGAAGTGGAAGCAGCGCTCGGTGATCCGTGCGGCGATCTCGGCGCCGGGGCCGCCGAAGCCGGTCGACTCGTGCACGACCACCGCGCGGCCCGTGCGGCGCACGGACTCGCAGATCGTGTGGTCGTCGAACGGCACCAGCGAGCGCAGGTCGACGACCTCCAGGTCGAGCCCGTCCTCGGCGGCGGCCTCCGCCGCCTCCAGGCACACCGGCACGGACGGGCCGTAGGTGACCAGCGTCGCCGACGTGCCGCGCCGCCGCACCACCGCCTGCCCGGCCGGGGGCACGGCCACCGGACGGTTCACGTCCCAGTCCGCGTCCTTCGACCAGTAGAGCCGCTTCGGCTCCATGAAGACCACCGGGTCGTCGGACGCGATGGCCTCCCGCAGCATGCCGTACGCGTCCGCGACCGTCGCCGGGGTGAAGACGTGCAGGCCCGGCGTGGCCAGGTAGTACGCCTCGGAGGAGTCGCTGTGGTGCTCCACGCCGCCGATCCCGCCGCCGTACGGCACGCGGATCGTCAGCGGCATCGGCATCGCGCCCCTCGTCCGGTTCCGCATCCGGGAGACGTGCGACACCAGCTGCTCGAACGCCGGGTAGGCAAAGGCGTCGAACTGCATCTCCACCACCGGGCGCAGCCCGTACATCGCCATGCCCACGGCCGTGCCGAGGATGCCGGCCTCGGCCAGCGGCGTGTCCGTGCAGCGCTCGGGGCCGAACTCGGCGGTGAGCCCGTCGGTGACGCGGAAGACGCCGCCGAGCGTGCCGACGTCCTCGCCCAGCACGTGGACGGTCGGGTCCTCGGCCATCGCGTCGCGCATCGCCCGGTTCAGGGCCTGCGCCATCGTCGCGGGTTTGCGGACGGCCGTCCCGTCGGCCCGCCTCTCCGCCGCCGCCGTGCTCATCGCGCCTCTCCCCGGTGTCCGTCGTCGTTCGTGTCCTGCGCGTCGGCCTCCTCGGCCGCCGCCAGCTCCTGCCGCAGCTGCTCCGCCTGCTCCCGCAGCTGGCTGGTCTGCCGCGCGTAGACGTGCTCGAACAGCGACATCGGGTCCAGCTCGGCGTCCTCGTTCATACGGTTCCGCAGGTCGGCGGCGAGCCGTTCGGCGGACTCCGCAGCCTGCCGCCGGTCCTCCTCGGCCAGCAGGCCGCGCCCGGTCAGCTCACGCTCCAGCAGCAGGACCGGGTCGTGCTCGCGCCAGGCGGCGACCTCCGCGTCCTCGCGGTAGCGGGTGGCGTCGTCGGCGTTGGTGTGCGCGTCGACGCGGTACGTCACGGCCTCCACCAGCGTCGGACCGCCCCCGCCGCGCGCCCGCTCGACCGCCTCCGTCAACACCCTGTGGACGGCGGCGGCGTCGTTCCCGTCCACCAGCCGGCCCGGCATGCCGTACCCGACGCCCTTGTGCGCGAGCGTCGGCGCCGCCGTCTGCTTGGCCAGCGGCACGGAGATCGCGAAGCCGTTGTTCTGCACCAGGAACACCACCGGCGCCTGCCACACGGCGGCGAAGTTCAGCGCCTCGTGGAAGTCGCCCTCGCTGGTGCCGCCGTCGCCGACGAGCGCCAGCGCCACCACGTCGTCGCCCTTCAGCCGGGCCGCGTGCGCCAGCCCGACCGCGTGCGGCAACTGGGTGGCCAGCGGCGTCGACAGCGGCGCCACGCGGTGCGTGCGCGGGTCGTAGCCCGTGTGCCAGTCGCCGCGCAGCAGCGTCAGGGCCTCGACCGGGTCGACGCCGCGCGCCACCGCCGCGAGCGTGTCGCGATAGCTCGGGAACAGCCAGTCCTGCTCGCGCAGCGCCAGCGCGGCGGCTATCTCACACGCCTCCTGCCCCGTGG
The DNA here is from genome assembly GCF_014156695.1 of Streptomyces durbertensis. GTDB lineage: Bacteria > Actinomycetota > Actinomycetes > Streptomycetales > Streptomycetaceae > Streptomyces > Streptomyces durbertensis. Next base: position 10,140 of record NZ_WMLF01000134.1, read on the forward strand.
ACGACGGGTAGACGGCCAGCCGGCCCTGCTTTGTCAGCGCGGTGGCCTGCTGGTTGTAGCGGCGGCCGCGCACCAGCTCCTCGTACAGCCGGCGCAGCAGCTTCTCGTCCAGCTCCGCGCCCGTGCCCAGCAGCCGGTACGGCTCCTCGTCGGGCAGCAGCGGCGCGGCGTCCTTGCGCGGCCGCCAGGCCGGCGGCGGAGCGGGCCGGTAGGCACCTCGCTGCTCGGTCACCGTCATGAGAGCACACCTCCGGTCGGGTGGAGTGTTCGCCGCCGCCGCGCGGGGGCGCGGCCGCCCGGTGGCACCTTCGGGTTCGCCGTGGGCGTCGGGCGGACCGATCGTCCTGTCCGGTTGTCCGGCTCGGATCGTCCGGGCTGTCGTCGGGCGTGGGGGTCGTGGGCAGGCTCACCGGGAGCACCCGGTGACCTCTCCCTACCGATTGTTCGGTCCGGAGCACATTCTGGCTACAGGTGGGTCCTGCCTGTGGACAGATGGCGCCGCCGCCGCTGGGATGGGCACACGACGTCCAGGGAGGGGAGCCCGCAAGGCATGGCGGATGAACAGATGGCCACCACGCGCCCCCTCGACGCCGTGGACCGGGCGATCCTGCGCATACTGCGCGCCGACGGCCGCGCCTCCGTCCGCGCGGTCGCCGAACGCGTCCACATATCCCGCGCCAACGCCTACGCCCGCATCAACCGCCTGATCACCGACGGCGTGATCCGTGGCTTCAGTGCCCGCCTCGACCACGAACGCGCGGGCCAGGGCGCCTCCGCCTACATCACCCTCAAGATCGTCCAGAACTCCTGGCGCACGGTCCGCGAGAAACTCGCCGCCCTCCCCGGCGCCGCGCACATCGCCCTCGTCAGCGGCGACTTCGACGTCCTCCTCCTCGTCCACACCGCCGACAACCGCTCCCTCCGCGAACTGGTCCTCACCCGCATCCAGTCCATCCCCGAGGTCCTCTCCACCCGCACCCTCCTCGTCTTCGAGGAAACCGACCTCGACCCGGAACCCTGAGGTCCCCGGGGTCCTAGGGCAGCGGACGCGAGCACGTCGACCGGGCGACGTACGCCAGCCCGTCGAACTCCTCCGCCGGCACGACCGGCGCCGCGTTCAACCGGTACAGAAAGCGCGGCACGGCGGCACCGAACGTGCGGTGCGCGTACGTCTGCCGCAGCGCCTCTCGCACCTCCGCGTCCGCCTCCCGCGCCGCCCGCAGGTCGACGAGGTGATCCACGGGTACCGCCCGCGCCAGCAGCCCCTCCCACGTGTGCGCCCCGGGACGTCCGATCCGATTACGCCGGACCGGCCGCCTCACGTCCGCACCCCGCCGGGCCCGGAAGGACCCCTTCCCGAAGAGCAGGCCGAGCGCGTAGTACGCGTCCCCGTACCGCTCCCGCAGCCGTGCCCCGAGCGCCGGCACCCCGGCGCAGAGACCCGACGCCACGTGACCGTTGTGCGCCCACACGACAACCCGCCGCGACGACGACCCGTCCACCACGGCCGCGACCGCCTCGGCCATGTACCTCTCCCGCGCCGTGAACACCCCGCCCTCGGTGTCGGCCGGGTTGAACAGTCGGCTGATCAGATCGGCGCTGTGGACAAGTAGCCGCGCATCCTCCACCGCCTCGACCACCGCCCCCTCGCCGGCCCGCTCGGCGAACTCCGCACGTCGCCCCTCCAACACGTCGACCAGCCGCTCCATCTCTGCCCGCAACGCTCCGGCGGGATCGGGCCGCGAACCCGGCCGCGCGTCGCGTAGCACGTCGAAGGCGGCACGTCGAGCAACCGCCTCCTCAGGCGCGACCACTCGCAGAGACCCGGCAAGGCGCTCGACCGCGCCCCCGGAGTGCTGCGGGTCGATACCGACGAACCGCACATGCCGCTCTGGAACCACCCCCGCGTTGTACGCGCGCATCCACTCCACCAGCGCCAGCACCTCCTCCGTCCGCCATGTCCAGAACCCCAAGCCCGCGACCAGCCGAGCCCCGTCCCCCTCGCCGCCCCGCACGTAGTCGTCCACCGCCCGCGCCGCCGCGACGCTGGCCTCCATGGCCAGCACGGTGAAGTCCGCCTCCAGCACCAGGAACTCCAACAGCCGGTGCTTCAACCGGAAGAACTCGCTGGTCCCGTGCGTCGCCTCACCAAGCCCGACGACCCGCACTCCTGTCTCTTATACAA
>NZ_WMLF01000135.1 GCF_014156695.1 Streptomyces durbertensis
CCACCACCTCCCCCTCCACCCCCGCCGACTCCCAGGAGTAGTCCCCGATGAACGCCATCCCGCGCGGCCTGGCCCTGGCCGCCGCCACCGCGACCGCCCTCACCGCGACCGCCTTCGCCCTACCGGCGCTCGCCGCCGAGAGCGCGCCACCAAGAACCATCGAACTCACCGGCGGCACACTGGAGTGGGGCTTCAAGGAGTCCTTCCGCACGTACGTCACCGGCATGGCGAAGGGCGAGATCACCGTCTCGGGCGGCGCCTCCCAGGCCGCCGGCAACGGCCCCTTCACCTTCACCGGCGGCACCGGCACCTACGACATGACCAGCCACAACGTGAACACCACGTTCTCCGGCGCGGTCCGCTTCACCTCCGCCTCGCACGGCTTCGACATCCGCCTGGCCGACGTCCGGCTCTCCACCGAGGGCCGCACCGGCGGCGCGATCACCGCCGACGTCACCGCCGACGGCAAGACCGCCCAGGACGTGGCCATCGCCCGCCTCGACCTCTCCGAGGTGCGCCCCGGGCGCGGCGACGGCGGCGCCATGACGTTCAACGAGATACCGGCCACCCTCACCGCCGCCGGCGCCGAGGCGTTCAACGGCATGTACAAGGCGGGCGACGCCCTCGACCCGGCCACGCTCAGCGTCCGCACCGCCTCCGGCGGCGGCTCCGCCTCGGGCGGTTCGACGTCGGGCGGTTCGACCTCCGGCGGCGGCTCCACCTCCGGCTCCGAGGGCACCTCCGGCAGCTCCGGCTCGGAGGGCACCTCCTCGGGCTCCGAGGGCACGTCCGGTTCTTCCGGTTCCTCCGGTTCTGAAGGCACGACGGGCACCGGCGGCTCGACGGGCTCCGCCGGCTCCGAGGGTTCCTCCGAGGGCTCCGGCACCAGCGGTACCGGCGGCTCCTCCGGCGGCTCGGGCTCGTCCGGCGGCTCCGGTACTTCAGGCTCGTCCGGCTCCTCGGGCGGCTCAGGCTCCTCCGGTTCCTCCGGTTCCTCCGGCTCGTCCGGCGAGACGCAGAGCGGCGGCACGGGCGAGAAGCCGCCGGTGGTCTCCGGCAGCATCGTCGACGGCACGCTCGACTGGGGTGTGAAGAAGTCGTTCCGCGACTACGTCACCGGCCCGATCGGCAAGGGCCGCATCGAGGTCAACGGCGGCGCGGTCAAGAAGCCCGACGGCTTTGTCTTCGGTGACGCCGGCGGCGACTTCGACAACGGCAAGTCCAAGCTGAACGCGGAGTTCAAGGGCGGCGTGGCGTTCTACGCCCACGCCGAGGGCAACGGCTACGCGCTCGAACTCAAGCTGTCCGGCCTGAAGGTGGTCACCGACGGCGCCAAGGGCAGCCTCGTCGCCGACGTCTCCGCCAAGGACCGGGAGAGCGGCAAGGTCACCCGGCACGACGGTCTGGCGCTCGCCAGCCTCACCCTGCCGGCCGGTGCGCTGAAGGCCGAGAAGGACGTCGTCTCCTTCAAGGACGCCCCCGCCGCGCTCACCGCCGAGGGCGCCAAGGCGTTCGGCGGCTTCTACCAGCCCGGTGACGCGCTCGACCCGGTGACCGCCGCCGTCGCGCTCTCGGACAACGTGAAGCTGCCCGACAACGGCGCCTCCGGCGGCAACGGCACGGCGGGCGGCGGTGACACCTCCGGCGCCTCCGGCACCGGCGGCTCGCCCGCCTCGGTCGGCGGTGGTTCGGCCGGTTCCGTCGGCGGTGGCGGCACGGTGGGCGGCACGGGCGGCTCGCTGGCCACCACCGGTGCCAGCGTGCCCACTTCGGCCCTCGTCGGCGGTGCCGCCGTGCTGGCCGCGATCGGAGCGGCGGCGGTCTACGCCACCCGTCGCCGCCCCTCGGAGAGCTGACGGTCCAGCCTCTCCGAACACCGTGCCCGCCGGTCCCTCCACCGGCGGGCACGGTGTTTCCCGCTCGCCGGCACGTGCCGGCCCGAACGGTCCCGCCCGCCGACGGTGTCGCCGTTCAGCCGCTAACATGCCCACCGACGCGGCGACGAAGGGATCCCGGTGACGCAGCCGACGACCGACGACCGGCCGGAGAAGCCCGAAGCCGCGCCAGGAACAGCCACGCCCCTGCTGGTCGCGGCCGTCATCGTCCACGACACGGCGGCCGACCGCGTGGTCCTCCTCCAGCGGGGCGAGCGGGCGAAGTTCGCCAAGGGCAGGTGGGACCTCCCCATCGGCAAGAGCGAGCCCGGCGAGCCGATCACGGAGACGGCCGTCCGGGAGCTGTACGAGGAGACCGGCCTGACCGTGGAGCCGGAAGCGCTCGACCTCGCCCACGTCATCCACGGGGCCAGGGGAGTGGACGCCCCTGACGGCTTCCTGACGGTCGTCTTTGTCACCCACGAGTGGTCCGGCGAGCTGGAGAACCGCGAACCGGGAAAGCACGCGCAGGTCCGCTGGTTCGACGTGGACGCGATCCCCGACAACCTCGTGGGCACCACGTCGAGCGCTGCCCGGCGGTACTTCGCGGGAGGCCCGAAGGTCTCGCTCCACGGCTGGGAGTAGCGGGTGCCGTGGCTGGACGCAGCCGTGCCCCCGAGGTGTCGACGACACCTCGGGGGCACGACTCGCGGCTGGCGGCCTGTCAGGCGGCGCTCAGCGGGAACTGCTCGCCCAGCTCGCGGAAGACGGCGGTGTTGAGGGCGAACGCCCGCTTGCACTCGTCCACGACGCGCTGGCGCTCCAACTCGTCGCCCGGCAGCTCGTCGAGCAGCCGGCGGTACTCGCGCTTGAACGCGGCCGGGTTGCCGACCTCCTCGAACACGTAGAACCGCACGCCCGCGCCCTTGCGTTCGAAGCCCCAGTTCTTCTCCGCCGTGCCCCGGATGATCTGACCGCCGGACAGGTCGCCGAGGTAGCGGGTGTAGTGGTGGGCGACGTAGCCGCCGGGCCAGTCGCGGGCGACCTCGGTGACGCGGTCCGCGTAGGCGGCGGTGGCCGGCAGGGGGCGCAGCCCGGTGGCCCAGTCGGCACCGCCGTGGAGGTGGTCCAGGTCCTGCTCCAGGGCGGCGACGCGGAAGAGCTCGGGGCGTATGAACGGACCGGCCACCGGGTCCTCGGCGAGGCGGTCCGCCGCCTCCTCCAGCGCCCGGTAGACGAACCAGAGCTGCTCGGTGTAGCGGGTGTACGCCGTGACGCCGAGCCTGCCGCCCAGCAGGTCGCTCATGAACGAGGAGTTCTCGGCCTCCGTGTGCTGTTCGTGTGACGCGGTGCGGATCAGCGTGGAGAACGGGGTGGTCTCGGGCGCGGACAAGGCGGGCCTCCGTGGGCCGGACGGATGGGGGACATGCCGCCCGACGGGCGGCGTGGCGCACGGTACGAGCACCGCCGCACCGCAGATCCTCCTACTTAGGTAAGCCTAAGTCAACCTGTTGCCGACGTCCTGTCGGCAAACTCGAGCCTATCCCGTCCACGCTGACGTGAAACCCCGGGAGCCGAACGGCGTCCGGAACGCGCCACAGCCCGGTACCGAAGGCCACAAGGGCCCCGGTACCGGGCTGTGCGAGGAGGAGAGGGCGCGAGCCCGTCAGGGCAGGGTCAGGACCTCCGCGCCCGAGTCCGTCACCACCAGGGTGTGCTCGAACTGGGCCGTGCGCCGGCGGTCCTTCGTGACGACCGTCCAGCCGTCCTCCCACATGTCCCACTCGTGGGTGCCGAGCGTCAGCATCGGCTCGATCGTGAACGTCATGCCCGGCTGCATCACGGTGGTGGCCCGGGGGTCGTCGTAGTGCGGGATGATCAGCCCGGAGTGGAACGAACTGTTGATGCCGTGCCCGGTGAAGTCGCGGACGACGCCGTACCCGAAGCGCTTGGCGTAGGACTCGATGACCCGGCCGATCACGTTGATCTGCCGGCCCGGCCGCACCGCCTTGATCGCCCGCCGCAGCGCCTCCTCGGTGCGCTCCACCAGCAGCCGCGACTCCTCGTCCACCTCGCCGCACAGGTAGGTGGCGTTGTTGTCGCCGTGCACGCCGCCGAGGTACGCGGTGACGTCGAGGTTCACGATGTCCCCGTCCCGCAGGACCGTGGAGTCCGGGATGCCGTGGCAGATCACCTCGTTCACCGAGGTGCACAGCGACTTGGGGAAGCCCCGGTAGCCGAGCGTGGAGGGGTAGGCGCCGTGGTCGCAGAGGAAGGTGTGCGCGACCTCGTCCAGCTTGTCGGTGGTGACGCCCGGAGCGATGTGCCTGGCCGCCTCCGCCAGCGCCTGCGCGGCGACCCGGCCGGCGACGCGCATCCGCTCGACGGTCTCGGCGTCCTGCACCTCCGGGCCGCTGTACGGCGTGGGAGCCGTCTTCCCGACGTACTCGGGGCGGGCGATCGCGGCGGGCACCGCCCGGGTGGGGGAGACCTTGCCGGGGACGAGGAGAGACTGGGACATGCGGGGAAGTCTAGAGCGTCCCCGGTGAGGTGCCGCGCCTGTGGTGACGGCACCCGGGGTGGGGCAGCATGACCGTATGTCTCTCTTCAAGCGCACGACGGTCGGCAAGCCGGGCGAGTGGTTCTACTGCCTGCGGCACCAGAAGGTCGAGGAGGGCCCGGAGTGCCCCGCCAAGGACCGGTTCGGCCCCTACGGGACGCGGGAAGAGGCGGAGAACGCGATGCGCACCGCCCACGAGCGCAACAAGGAGTGGCAGAACGACCCGCGCTGGCACGACAACAACAAGCAGGCGGACGACAACGACGACTGAGGTGACCGGGACGACCGAGGTGACCGAGTAGTCGACGGGCGGCGGCGCGTGCGCGCCGTGTGGTGGCAGGATCGGGATCATGACTGCTACCGATTCCCAGCCCCCCGCCAAGCCCGCGCCCAAGGACCCCTGGACACTCCCCGACGTCTCCGGCCTTGTCGTCGGAGTGCTCGGCGGGACGGGCGACCAGGGGCGGGGCCTCGCGTACCGGCTGGCCCGCGCCGGCCAGAAGGTGATCATCGGCTCCCGCACCGCCGAACGCGCCCGCACCGCCGCCGAGGAACTGGGCGAGGGCGTGGAGGGCGCGGACAACGCCGAGTGCGCGCGCCGCAGCGACATCGTGATCGTCGCCGTGCCGTGGGAGGGGCACGCCGACACGCTGCGGTCCCTGCGGGAGGAACTCGCCGGCAAGCTGGTCGTCGACTGCGTCAACCCGCTCGGCTTCGACAAGAAGGGCGCCTACGCGCTGCGCCCCGAGGAGGGCAGCGCGGCCGAGCAGGCGGCGGCGCTGCTCCCCGACTCCCGGGTCACGGCCGCCTTCCACCACCTCTCGGCGGTGCTGCTGCGCGACCCGGAGATCAAGGAGATCAGCACGGACGTGATGGTGCTCGGGGAGGTGCGGGCGGACTGCGAGATCGTGCAGGCGCTCGCCTCCCGCATCCCCGGGATGCGAGGCGTCTTCGCCGGCCGGCTGCGCAACGCGCACCAGGTCGAGTCGCTGGTGGCCAACCTGATCTCGGTGAACCGGCGCTACAAGGCGCACGCCGGCGTACGCCTCACCGACATCTGACCGCGTCGGGGCATGGGGGACAATGGGGGCGGACGACCGCACCCGAACTGGAGCCGCCCCCATGCCCCGCATCGCCGTCTACGCCCTGCTGACCTGCGTGCTGGCGCTGGTCGCCGCCGTGCTCTCGTTCGCCAACGGCAGCTGGCTGGGAATCGTGTGGGTCCTGATGCTCGGGGTGTCCTCGAACATCGCCTGGTTCTACTGGCGCAAGGCGCAGATGGACCGGCAGCACGCGGCGGCCGCCGCCGGTGACGCCGCCGCCGGTGACGCCGGAGCCTGAGGCGGGGCGCCTGAGGCGGGGGCGCCTGAGGCGGGGCGCCTGAGCGCCCACGCCCCGGCGCGCCACCGGCGTGCGGGTGCGCCCCGCACGCCGGGCGCACCACTCAGTGGAAGGTGTGCTCCTCCTGCGGGAACGCGCCGTGCGCGACATCCTCGGCGAACGCCTTCGCCGCGTCCCCGAGCGACTGACGCAGCTCCGCGTACTGCTTGACGAAGCGCGGCACCCGGCCGGCCGTCATGCCGGCCATGTCCGTCCACACCAGCACCTGCGCGTCGCAGCCGGCGCCCGCGCCGATGCCGATGGTCGGGATGTGCAGCGAGCGGGTGACCTCGGCGGCCAGCTCCGCCGGGACCAGCTCCAGCACCACCGCGAACGCGCCCGCGTCCTGCGCCGCCTTCGCGTCGCGCAGCAGCCGGTGCGCGTCCTCGTCGGCCCGGCCCTGCACCCGGTAGCCCATGGTGTGCACGGACTGCGGCGTCAGACCCAGGTGGGACATGACCGGGATGCCGGCGGAGACCAGCAGCTCGGTCTGCGCCAGCGAGCGCTCGCCGCCCTCCAGCTTCACCGCGCCCACGCCGGCCTCCTTCACCAGCCGGGTCGCGCTGCGCAGCGCCTGCGTCGGGCCCTCCTGGTAGGAGCCGAACGGCAGGTCGCCGACGACCATCGCGCGGCGGGTGCCGCGTACGACGGCCGCCGAGAGCATGGCCATCTGGTCGAGGGTGACGGGCACGGTGGTGTCGTAGCCGAGGTGGCAGTTTCCTGCCGAATCCCCGACGAGCAGGACGGGGATACCGGCCTCGTCGAAGACCCCGGCGGTCACCGCGTCGTAGGCGGTGAGCATCGGCCAGCGCTCCCCGCGTTCCTTGGCGAGCGCGAGGTCGCGGACGGTGATGCGCCGGTTCTGCTTCCCCCCGTACAGCGCCCTGCTGTTGTCGGCGGTCTTGCCGGTCGTGCTGCCGGCTGTCGTGTCGCCGGCCGCGGTCCCGGCCGGTGCGCCGCCGGTGGCGGCGTTGTGGGCATGCGTCATCGCAGGCTCCCGTGTGGTGTCGTCTCGTGGCGCCCTTACGGCGTCCCCGGATCACCTCCATGGTGGCACCGCGCGCAGACGGGGGAAAGCCCGCCCCGCGCGGGCGCGATGTGACGTGGGTCCCAGTGGGGGTCGAGAGGGGCGCGCGCGCTCGCCCTGCGGGCGGCTCGCGGGGTGTCGGCCGGTTGCGCGAGGCGCGTACGGGGATGAAATGGGAACGGATGCTTCCGGGATTGGAACTGGTCGGCGACGTCCGCACGTCTGGGACAGGGAGCGGTTCTTTCGGGGGCCGCTCCGGCACGTTTCCCGGCATGACGGCGGTGGCGTATGGTTCCCGCCCGGGCCGGCAGTTACACGGCAAGTGAGGGCAGCGCATGGCAGGGGTGGACACCACGGAGTCGCAATCGGTCGGCACCCGGCGGTCCGGCGGCTCTTCCAGGCGACCACGGTTGTCGGCCCTCCGCGGGAGAAACATCTGGCGCCGCGGGCTGGTGCTCGCCGCACTGTCCCTGCTGCTCGGACTCGGCATGGCGCTGCACTCCCGCATCCCCAACACCATCGGCAACCTCGGGTCGCTCGTGGAGACGTTCCTGCCGTGGTGCGGGGTGATCATCGTCCTGCTGTTCCTGCTCGCCGTGCTGCGACGCTCGGCCAGCGCGCTGATCGCCCTGCTGCTGCCGGTGCTCGTGTGGGCGAACCTGTTCGGCGGGCTGATCACCGACAAGACGGGCGGCGTGGGCGACCTGATGGTCGTCACCCACAACGTGGACGCCGAGAACCCCGAGCCGGAGGCCACCGCCGCGCAGCTCGCGGACTCCGGCGCCGACATCATCGCCCTGGAGGAGCTGCCCGGCCGCGCGGTCTCCGTCTACGAGAAGGCCCTCGAAGCCCGGTACCCGTACCACGCCGTCGAAGGCACGGTCGGGGTGTGGAGCAGGTACCCGCTCAGCGACAGCCGCCCGGTGGACATCCAGATCGGCTGGACCCGCGCGCTGCGCACCACCGTCACCACGCCGCAGGGCGACATCGCCGTCTACGTGGCCCACCTCCCGTCGGTCCGCGTCCAGTTCAAGGCCGGCTTCACCGCCGGCCGCCGGGACGACGCCGCCGAGCAGCTGGGACGGGCCATCTCCCAGGAGTCGCTGAGCCGCGTGGTCCTGCTGGGCGACCTGAACGGCACGATGAACGACCGGGCCCTGGCCCCGGTCACCTCGCAGATGCGCTCGACGCAGGGCGCCGCGGGCGCCGGCTTCGGCTTCAGCTGGCCGGCGTCGTTCCCCATGGCCCGCATCGACCAGATCATGGTCCGGGGCATCGAACCCAAGTCCTCCTGGACTCTCCCCCGCACCGGCAGCGACCATCTCCCCCTCGCCGCCTGGCTGGAGCTGTGAGTCCGCTCTCATCCCGCGCCGGGCGGTAGCCGGGTCCCGGCGGGCCGCCAGGGCGGCGTCCTGCCTGCTCGCGGCCGGTGTCGGGGCCTTCCGCCGGCGGGCGGAAGGCACGGCCTGGTCAGGTAGGCGTGGCCGGTCGGCAACCTCGGGTTGGTGTGGCGGGGGCACGGCTGTGGGAGACTTTGTTTTGCGGCGGAACAAATTCGTCGTCTCCCTCCGCTCGTCCCCGTTCCGAGAGGCCGTCTCCTCATGCCCGTCGCGCTGCTCGCCCTGGCGGTGGCCGCCTTTGGCATCGGCACCACCGAGTTCGTCATGATGGGGCTGCTGCCCGAGGTCGCCGACGACCTGGGCACCTCGGTGCCCACCGCCGGCCATCTGGTGTCCGCGTACGCCATCGGCGTGGTCATCGGCGCCCCGCTGCTCACCGCCGCCGGCGTGCGGGTGCCGCGACGCCGCATGCTCGTCGCGCTGATGGCCCTGTTCACCGTCGGCAACCTCGCCTCCGCGCTCGCCCCCGGCTTCGGCACGCTGCTCGCGGGCAGGGTGCTCGCCGGCCTGCCGCACGGGGCGTTCTTCGGCGTCGGCGCCGTCGTCGCCGCACAACTCGTCGCGCCCGAGCGACGGGCCAGGGCGGTCGCCACGATGTTCCTCGGCCTCACCGTCGCCAACATCGTCGGCGTACCCGCCGGCACCGCGCTCGGCCAGCAACTCGGCTGGCGCTCCACCTTCCTGGTCGTCACCGCCATCGGCCTGCTCGCCATGCTCGCCCTGTACGCGCTGGTGCCCCGGCTGCCGCTGACACGCGGCGGCGGACTCGGCGGCGAGGTACGGGCGTTGGCCGACCGCCAGGTGCTGCTCGGGCTGCTCACGGCCGTCTTCGGCTTCGCCGGCGTCTTCGCCGTCTACAGCTACCTCGCCAAGATGATGACCGAGCTGACCGGCCTCTCCGCGACGGCCGTCACCGGCGTCCTCGCCCTCTTCGGCATCGGCATGACCCTCGGCGCGCTGGCCGCCGGCCCCCTCACCGACCGGGCGCTGCGCCCCACCCTCTACGGTTCGCTCGCCGCGCTCGCCGCCCTGCTGCTGGTCTTCCGGTACACGGTGCACAGCACCGTGCCGGCGCTGATCACCGTCACCCTCATCGGCGCGGTCGGTTTCATGACCACCACCCCGCTCCAGATGCTCGTCATGAACAACGCGCGGTCCGCGCCCACGCTCGCCTCCGCCTCCAACCACTCCGCGTTCAACCTGGCGAACGCCGGCGGCGCGTGGCTGGGCGGCGCGGCCATCGCCGCCGGCTGGGGCTGGGACTCCCCGATGCTCGTCGGCGCCGTGCTGGCCGCGATCGGCCTGGCGCTCGCCCTGCTCGGCGGCGCGCTCGACCGCGACGGCTCCCGCCTCTCCCGCGTTGTCGCCCGCTCCCGCCGCACCACCGAACCCTCCGACGTCGCGGTGGGCTGAGCCGCCCGCCGACCGAGGGCCGAACCCTCGACCTTCGTCGGTTCCGGTGTGGCCGGACGGCCGATGGGCCGTCCGGCCGGGGCGATCTATGGTCGGGGCATGGCTTCGAACAGTTCCCGGCCGCCGCTGGCGACCGTCACCGGCTTTGTCTGCTTTGTCCTGGTCGTCGGCGGGATCAGCGGGCTGCTGCGCGAGTGGTTCGGCTGGATCCACCTCATGGGCTTCGTCCGCTACTTCACCGTGGACGGGTACGAGGTGGCCAGCTACGCGGCGATCACCCTGGTGGGCGCGCTGGTCGGGGTGGCCGGCGACCGGATAGCCCGCCGGACGGCCTGAGCCGCCGGCGAGGCCGCACGCTCCGGCCCCCGCCCCGGCCCCCGCTCAGCTCCCGGCGGACTCGCGCCAGCGGTTGGTCACCGGCAGCCGCCGGTCCTTGCCGAAGCCCTTCGCGCTGATCTTCGTACCCGGCGGGTACTGCCGGCGCTTGTACTCGGCGGTGTCCGTCATCCGCAGCACCCGTGTCACCAGCGCCGGGTCGAAGCCGCGCGCCGCGATCTGCGCCGCGCCCTCGTCCCGGTCCACGTACAGCTCCAGGACGCGGTCGAGCACGTCGTAGTCCGGCAGCGAGTCGGCGTCGACCTGGCCGGGGCGCAGTTCGGCGCTCGGCGGCTTGCTGATCGAGTTCTCCGGGATCGGCGGCGTCTCGCCGCGCTCGGCGGCGGCCCGGTTGCGCCAGCGGGCGAGCGCGAAGACGGTCGTCTTGTAGACGTCCTTGATGGGGCCGTAGGCGCCGACCGAGTCCCCGTACAGCGTGGAGTAGCCGCAGGCCAGCTCCGACTTGTTGCCCGGCGCGAGCACGATGTGGCCCTCCTGGTTGGAGAGCGCCATCAGCAGCGTGCCGCGCAGCCGGGCCTGGAGGTTCTCCTCGGCCAGACCGGTCAGCCCGAGCGAGCCCATGTACGCGTCGAACATCGGCTCGATGGACTGCGTGCGGAAGTTGAGGCCGGTGCGCTCGGCCAGCTCGGCGGCGTCCGAGCGGGAGTGCCCGGAGGAGTAGCGGGACGGCATCGAGACGCCGTACACGTTCTCGGCCCCGAGCGCGTCGCAGGCCAGCGCCGCGACAAGCGCCGAGTCGATGCCACCGGAGAGTCCGATGATCACCGAGCGGAAGCCGTTCTTGCGGACGTACGCCCGCAGCCCGGTGACCAGCGCGGTGTAGATCTCCTCCTCGTCGCCGAGCGGCGGCGCGACCTCGCCGCCGAACCGCGCCGGGTACGCGGGCAGCGGCTCGGAGCCGAGCGTGACGTGGTGGATGCGGAGGCCGTCGTCGACCGTGCCGGAGGGCGGCTCCGGAGGCGCGGCGGGCAGGTCGAGGTCCAGCATCAGGCAGGTCTCGGTGAACTGCGGCGCCCGGGCGATCACCTCGCCGTCCGCGCCGACGACGATCGAGTCCCCGTCGAAGACCAGCTCGTCCTGGCCGCCGGTGGTCGCCAGATAGGCGGTGGTGCAGCCGGCCTCCTGCGCCCGCTTGCGGACGAGTTCCAGCCGGGTGTCGTCCTTGTCCCGCTCGTAGGGGGAGGCGTTGATCGACAGCAGCAGGCCGGCGCCGGCCGCGCGGGCCGCCGGGACCCGGCCGCCCTCCTGCCACAGGTCCTCGCAGATCGCCAGCGCCACGTCGACGCCGTGGACCCGCACCACCGGCAGCGTCTCGCCGGGCACGAAGTAGCGGAACTCGTCGAACACGCCGTAGTTCGGCAGGTGGTGCTTGGCGAACGTCAGCCGCACCTCGCCCTCGAACAGCACGGCGCCCGCGTTCTGCGGGGCGCCGGCGGGCTGCCCGTAACGCGGCGTCGGCTCGGCCACCCGGTCCAGGTAGCCGACGACCACCGGCACCCCGCCCAGGCCCTCCTCGGCGAGCCGACCGGCCAGCTCGACGAGCGCGGCCCGGCTGGCCTCGACGAACGACGGGCGCAACGCCAGGTCCTCCACCGGGTAGCCGGTGAGCATCATCTCCGGGAACGCGACCAGATGCGCACCCTCCTCGACGGCCCGCCGCGTCCAACGCAGCACGGCGTCCGCGTTCGCGGGAAGGTCGCCGACGGTGGAGTCGACCTGGTTCAGTGCGAGACGTAGTTGAGCCACACCCCCACACTAACCGTCACTCTGACGCAATGCCCCCTCCGGGGGCCCGGGGTACCGAGCTGGAGAGCGACCCGGCCGGGTTCAACACCACGGCCCTCGTGTCCCAGCCCGACCGGCGTCGCCTGCGCGTACGCGACCACCGCGTCATCCACGCGATTGACAACGGTCAACTGGTCGTGTGGGTCGTACATGTCGGGCATCGCTCCACCGTCCACGACACCTGAGTGGGCCCATGCCGACGGGTCGAGTGTCGGTGAAGCGGGCCGCCACCCCGGAAGGCGGGTCAGTCGTTCTCGTAGTGGCGGTTGGCTTCCTCGAAGGCGGTGTCGAGGCTGGTGTCGAGGGCGGCGATGCCCTGGGGGAGGCCCGTGTTGTTGAGGGTGTCGTCGAGGACGCCCGCGTGCGCGGTGGGGGCGCTGAGGGCGGCGATACCGCCGAGGAGGAGGGCGGTGAGCGCGGTCTTCGCTGGCTTGTTCACGCGCTGACCAACGCGTCGGAGGGG
>NZ_WMLF01000136.1 GCF_014156695.1 Streptomyces durbertensis
GCCTGGGGCTGGGGCGCATACGGCTCTCCCAACAGTCGTGGGGGTGCTGGGGCACTGGTCGTGGGGAAGGTACTGACCGCTCGGTACCTCGGGAGCTGACCGTGGAGCTCAGCCTTGCTGACCGCAGGGGTCAGCCCGGGAGCCGTCCACCGCCGGGAGAGGCGGCGCCGCCGGGGGCGCCCGCCCGGTACGCGCCCGGGGTGGTGCCCGTCCAGCGGCGGAACGCCCTGTGGAAGGCGGTGTCCTCGGAGAAGCCGAGCCGCGCGGCCAGCCCGGCTATTCGCTCGCCGTCGCCGAGCGACGCCAGCGCCACCTCGCGCCGTACCGCGTCCTTCGTCTCCTGGAACGTCGTGCCCTCGCCGGCCAGCCGCCGCCGCAGCGTGGCCGGACTGACCGCCAACGCCTCTGCCACGCGCGGCAGTTCGGGCAGCCGAACACCGGCCCGCAGCGCGTGCAGCAGCACCTGCCGCACCTGCTCGGTGACGGTGGTGTCCCAGGCGCGGCGGCTGAGCAGATCGGCCGGCGCGGCGTGCAGCAGGCGCCGCAGCGCGGCCTCGTCGCGCACCACCGGGGCAGCTGACCAGTGCGCCGCCATCGCCGCCCGGGTGGTCGGGGCGTCGAAGCGGCACGGGCAGCCGAAGAGCCGCCGGTACTCCTCCCGGTGCGGTGGCGGCGGGTACGCGAACTCCGCCCACAGCAGCGGGATGCGCCGCCCGACGACCCAGCTCGACAGCCGGTGCCAGAGCACCATCAGCGACTCGGAGAGGAAGTGGTCGGGGTCCTCGGGCGGCTGGTCCAGCACGCTGTACCTCAGCTCCGGCCGCCCGTCGTACCCCTCGGCCACCGTCTCCACGGCCAGTCGCGGGCCGCCCGGGAAGAGCCCGTAGAACCGGACGCCGCGCCGCAGCGCCGACCCCAGGTCGGGGCAGCCGATCGCGGCGTGGCACATCGTCGCGAACGTGCCGCGCCGGCTCGGGACGGGTCCGAGTCCCAGGAACTCGTCGTCGGTCGCCCGGTGAAGCTCCCGGACCAGCGCGGCGAACCGGGCGGGGGAGACGTGGGCGTTGTCGTCGCCGAGCAGCAGCGGCGCGATGCCGGCACGCTGCAGCAGCGGCACGGTGTCGACGCCGAGCCGATCCGCGCCGCGCAGTGCCGCACGCACCCGGTGCACGGAGATGGTGCCGCCCATGGGCCGCCTCCCTGGGAGTCGGAAACCACGGTAGGCCACGCGCGCGGGACCCGCGCGGATCCGTGGGCGGCCGGTTCCCGCGGATCGCCGACCGGGCTCCCGGTGATCGTGAAATCGCTTCAGTGGCGCGGTGCGCTCGCATAGCGTGGTGCCATGGCGGCCTCTGTGCGGAGAGGCCGCCGCCGAGCGGGAGAGGGATGTGATGACGGTCTTCACTCTTCGTGTGCCGACGGACGAGGACGCCTACGCCTGGCACGAGTTGTTCGACGACCCGGAGGTGATGGAGTTCCACGGCGGCGTCTCCCAGGAGCTCTCCGTCTACGAGGAGTTCACCGCGCGGCAGCGTTCCCACGACGCCACCCGGGGCTTCTGCCTGTGGACGGTGCTGGACGAGAAGGGCGTACCGGTGGGCTTCACCGGCGCGCAGCCGTGGCCACACGACTGGGGGCCGGCGGGCGAGATCGAGATCGGCTGGCGGCTCGGCCGCGCGCACTGGGGCCTGGGCTACGCGACCCGCGCCGCCGAGGAGACGCTGCGGCGGCTGAGGACGGCCGACGTGCCCGAGGTCGTCGCGATGGTCGCCGCCGCCAACTCCCGCTCCGTAGCGGTCGCCGAACGCCTCGGCATGCGCCGGGCCGAGAGCTTCCGCATCCCCGGGAGCAGCGCCGAGGGCGTCTGCTACCGCCTGCCGCTCCGCTGATGCCGCACCCGGCTGGAAGGGACCACGTCGAGTACCCGCTCACCGCCCCGTACGGGACCGGCATGCTCGACGTCGGCGACGGGCACCGCGTGTACTGGGAGCAGTACGGCGACCCGGCCGGCGAGCCGGTCCTCCTGCTGCACGGCGGCCCCGGCTCCGGCGGCATGACCGGCATGCGCCGGCACTTCGACCCCGCCCACCACCGGGTGGTCTCCTTCGACCAGCGCGGCTGCGGCCGCAGCACACCCTCCGCCGCCGACCCCGCCGTCTCCCTCGCCACCAACACCACCCACCACCTCCTCGCCGACATCGAGCGGCTGCGCGCACATCTCGGCGTGCCGGCGTGGACGGTGGTCGGGGCGTCCTGGGGCACGACGCTCGCGCTGGCCTACGCCCAGCGGCACCCGGACCGCGTCACCGCGATGATCCTCGTCTGCGTGGTCACCACCACACGCCGGGAGGTCGAGTGGGTGACCCGAGGGGTGGGGGAGCGCTTCTTCCCCGAACAGTGGCGGCGCTTCCGCGACGGGGTGCCGCCCGGTCTGCGCGACGGCGATCTGGCCGCCGCCTACGCGACGCTGCTCGCCGACCCGGACCCGGCCGTCCGGGAGCGGGCCGCCCGCGACTGGTGCGCCTGGGAGGACACCCACGTCTCCACGCACCCCGCCCACCGGCCGGACCCGCGCTTCACCGACCCGCGCTTCCGCATGGTCTTCGCCCGGCTGGTCACGCACTACTGGAGCCACGCGGCGTGGCTGGAGGAGGACGCGCTGCTCCGGAACGCACACCGGCTCGCCGGCGTGCCCGGCGTGCTGATCCACGGCCGGCTCGACCTGAGCAGTCCGCTCGACGTGCCGTGGCGGCTGTCCAGGGCCTGGCCGGGCAGCGAACTCGTGGTCGTGGACGACGCGGGACACGGCGGCCCCGGCATGCCGGAAGCGGTCAACGCCGCCGCCGCGCGACTCACGCGCTGAGGGGCGGCGGCGCAAAGGCAGGAGCCCCCGCCGAAGCGGGGGCTCCTTGGTGCCGCCCGAGGGCGGCGAAGTTCAGCAGGCGCTGAACCAGGTCACATAGGAGTCACGTTCTCCGCCTGCGGACCCTTCGGGCCCTGGGTGACGTCAAAGCTGACGGCCTGGTTCTCCTCGAGGGAGCGGAAGCCGTTGGCGTTGATGGCGGAGTAGTGGACGAAGACGTCGGGGCCTCCGCCTTCCTGAGCGATGAAGCCGAAGCCCTTTTCGGCGTTGAACCACTTGACGGTTCCGGTAGCCATAAGCCCTCCTTGGGCCTATTAAGGGTCGCCCTGCTCCAGAACCTGCTAAGAAGTCTGAAAATGACGAAAGCCCGCGGTCACAAGGTCCGCAGGCTCTGTACTGCAAGGGAAACCAAACTGCAACTTGCGGTGAGCCTAGCACGCTCCGTTGATGTGAGGGAAGGGGAGAAAGATCTCGTCGCGACGATGGCTCGAACGGTGGATCCGAGGTTGACAAGGGGGCTGACGTGGGTAGACACCTGGGTTGGCGCTCTCGCGCGGGCGCCGGGCCCGCCCTGCCATCCGGAACCGCACGCTCCGGGCGTACGCTCACGACGTGAGTGCGCAACCGAACGTCCCGCCGTCCCGGCCCCGCGTCGGGCACATCCAGTTCCTCAACTGCCTTCCCCTCTACTGGGGCCTCGCGCGGACCGGCAGCCTGCTCGATCTGGAGCTGACGAAGGACTCACCCGAAAGGTTGAGTGAACAACTCGTTAACGGCGACCTCGATATCGGACCGATCACCCTGGTCGAATTCCTGCGCAATAGTGAACGACTCGTCGCACTTCCTGATATCGCGGTCGGCTGCGACGGCCCCGTCATGTCCTGCGTGATCGTCTCGAAGCTCCCGCTGGACCGGCTGGACGGCCAGCGGGTGGCCCTCGGCTCCACGTCCCGCACCTCCGTGCGCCTCGCCCAGCTG
Organism: Streptomyces durbertensis; assembly: GCF_014156695.1. Lineage (GTDB taxonomy): Bacteria > Actinomycetota > Actinomycetes > Streptomycetales > Streptomycetaceae > Streptomyces > Streptomyces durbertensis. The sequence continues at coordinate 3,842 of NZ_WMLF01000136.1, forward strand.
CTCCTCGCCGAACGGCACGGCATCACCCCCGACTACTACAGCTGCCCGCCCGACCTCGGGCTGATGATGCAGGAGGCCCAGGCCGCCGTCCTCATCGGCGACGCGGCCCTGCGCGCCTCCCTGCACGACGCGCCGCGCCTCGGACTGCACGTCCACGACCTGGGCGCCATGTGGAAGGAGTGGACCGGCCTGCCGTTCGTCTTCGCCGTCTGGGCCGCCCGCCGGGAGTACCACGAGCGGGCCCCGGAGACCGTCCACGAGGTGCACCGCGCGTTCCTCGCCTCCCGCGACCTGTCGCTGGAGGAGGTCGACAAGGTCGCCGAGCAGGCCGCCCGCTGGGAGGCGTTCGACGCGGAGCTGCTCGCCCGCTACTTCACCACCCTCGACTTCCGGCTCGGAGACGCCCAACTCGCCGGCATCCGGGCGTTCGCCCACCGCACCGGCGCCGCAGAAGACACCCCCGGCGGCTACCCCCCGGACGTCCCGATCCACCTCCTCACGCGCCCCTGAACGCGCGCCCCGGTGCGCCCCGAACGTGCCACCTCGGGAGCGGAACGGATCGGGGAGGAAGGGCGACCGCAAGGCCTCCAGCCCCTACGCTGTAGTGCGCCGTGACCGCTGATCATGCGACAAGCGGCGGACGAACGGGGGAGGGGCCGATGGAACCGCTGGCCGGGGACGATCCGCGCACGATCGGCGAGTACCGCCTGCTGCGCCGGCTGGGCGCCGGGGGCATGGGCCGCGTCTACCTCGGGCGCAGCCCGGGCGGACGGACGGTCGCGGTGAAGGTCGTCCACCCGCACTTCGCCGCCGACGACCAGTTCCGCAGCCGGTTCCGGCGGGAGATCGCCGCCGCCCGGCGGGTCGGCGGCGCCTGGACGGCCCCCGTACTGGACGCGGACCCGGACGCCGCCACCCCCTGGGTCGCCACCGGCTACGTCGCCGGCCCGTCCCTGCACGACGCCGTCGCGGCGCACGGCCCGCTGCCGGAACGCTCGGTGCGCGCGGCCGTCGCCGGCCTCGCCGAGGCGCTGGACGCCGTGCACCGGCTCGGACTCGTACACCGCGACGTCAAGCCGTCGAACGTGCTGCTGACCCTCGACGGCCCCCGGCTCATCGACTTCGGTATCGCCCGGGCCACCGACGCCACCGCCTCCCTCACCGGGACGGGAGTGTCCATCGGTTCACCGGGCTTCATGTCGCCCGAGCAGGTACTCGGGCGAGAGGCCGCCACCGCCAGCGACGTCTTCTCCCTCGGCGCGGTCCTCGTCTTCGCCGCCACCGGCCAGGGCCCCTTCCCCGGCGAGAGCTCGGCCACGCTGCTCTACAAGGTCGTCCACGAGGAACCGGAGCTGGGCGCGCTCGACGGCGAGTTGCGGGAGCTGGCGACGGCCTGCCTGGCCAAGGAGCCGGCCGCCCGGCCCGGGGTCGCGGACGTCGTGCGGCGACTGGGCGGGGAAGGCGGGGCAGCCGGGCTGATCGGTCCCGGCTGGTTGCCCGGTCCGGTCGTCGAGGGCGCCAGCCGGCGTGCCGTCCAACTGCTCGAACCGGAGACGGAACCGCCGCCCGCCGCCGGGCCACCGCGAACCGGCTCTTCGGCCCCGCCGCCCGCCAGTTCCCCGATCGGCGCCTTCGGCCCCGCCGCCTGGGACCAGCCGACGGCCGACAACCCGCACACCCCACCGCCGGCGCACGCGCCGACCGCGCCCGGCGCGGCACACCAACCGCACAACCCGCACACGCCCTGGTCGCCCCCGTCCGCCGCCCCGGCGCCCGCGGGCGGGCCGCCGCCCGGCGCCGCGCGCTCCCGCCGCAACCGGGCGCTGGTGATCGTCCTCGCGGTCGTCGCCGTGGTCGCGCTCGGCCTCGGCGTCTACGCCGTCAGCCGGCTCGGAGCCGAGGGCCGCGACAACCCCGGGGCCACCGGCGGCCCGGTGGGCCCGTCCGAAGACCCCACCGGCAGCACCGACGACCGGCCGTCCACCAGCAGCACCGACTCCGGTGAACTCGACGCCATCCCCGACGCCTTCCTCGGTACCTGGGAAGGCTCCTACCCGGCCATGCTCAGCCGCCGCCCCACCACCGTCGTCGCCCACATCAGCCGTGGCGGCCCGGGCGATCAGGCGGTCCGCTTCACGGTCAGTCTCGAGGGCACCACCTGCAAGTCCGTGGCCTCGGTGGCGGGCGTCACCGACAGGGTGCTCCGGCTCACCGACGAGCTCGACGACGAGGAGTACACCAACCCCATCGGGTGTATCGCCAGCCCGGGCGAGATCGTCCTGACCCGCGACGGCGACAAGCTGCACTACCGGGTGCAGGACCCGCTCGCCGGCACGATCACCGCCAAGCTCACCCGCCGCGGGTGAGCCGCGCACCCACCGGACCGGGCGGAGGGCCGACGGGCGCGCTGGCGTACGCTGGGGTGGTTCGTCTCAGCCTTCGGAAGGGGCCGCGCCGGTGCCGGAGAACGCCGACCTCCAGTCCGTACTCGACCGTGCCGCCGCGGGCGGGCGCATCACGCCCGACGAGGCGCTCGACCTCTACCGGAACGCGCCGCTGCACGCGCTCGGGCAGGCCGCCGACACCGCGCGCCGCCGCCGCTACGCGGGCACCGAGCACATCGCGACGTACATCATCGAGCGCAACATCAACTACACCAACGCCTGCGTGACGGCGTGCAAGTTCTGCGCGTTCTACGCCCCGCCGAAGAGCGACAAGGTGTGGACCCGCGACCTGGACGACATCCTGCGCCGCTGCGCGGAGACCGTCGAGCTGGGCGGCACCCAGATCATGTTCCAGGGCGGCCACCACCCGGACTACGGCGTGGAGTACTACGAGGAGCACTTCTCGGCGATCAAGAAGGCGTTCCCGCAGCTGGTCATCCACTCCCTCGGCGCGTCCGAGGTGGACCACATGGCGCGGATCTCCGGTGTCTCCGTCGAGGACGCCGTCCGCCGGATCCACGCCGCCGGGCTCGACTCCTTCGCCGGTGCCGGCGCCGAGCTGCTGCCGGCCAGGCCGCGCAAGGCCATCGCGCCGCTGAAGGAGTCCGGCGAGCGCTGGCTGGAGATCATGGAGGTCGCGCACGGCCTCGGTGTGGAGTCCACCTCCACCATGCTGATGGGCACCGGCGAGACCAACGCCGAGCGCATCGAGCACCTGCGGATGATCCGCGACGTGCAGGACCGCACCGGCGGCTTCCGCGCCTTCATCCCGTACACCTACCAGCCGGAGAACAACACGCTGAAGGGCCGTACGCAGGCGACGATCTTCGAGTACCTGCGCATCCTCGCCGTGGCCCGGCTCTTCCTGGACAACGTCGCGCACATCCAGGGCTCCTGGCTCACCACCGGCAAGGAGGTCGGCCAGCTCTCGCTGCACTACGGCGCCGACGACCTCGGCTCGGTCATGCTGGAGGAGAACGTCGTCTCCTCGGCGGGCGCGAAGCACCGCTCGAACCGCATGGAGCTGATCCACCTGATCCGCGCCGCCGGCCGCGTCCCGGCGCAGCGCGCGACCACGTACGAACACCTGGTGGTGCACGACGACCCGGCGAACGACCCGGTCGACGACCGCGTGGTGTCCCACCTGTCGTCGACCGCGATCGAGGGCGGCACCGCCCACCCCGAGCTGCGCCTCGTCGACGCCAACTGACGCCGGACGTCAGCACGTTGCGCACGCTGCACATCGGGGAGACGGACGGCGGCGCGGTCCTCGTCGACGGGGACCGGATCGCCGCCGTCGGCCCCGCCGGGGAGCTTGCCGCCGCGCATCCGGACGCCCGGGTGCGCCGCTGGCCCGGCCGGCTCGGCCCGGGCCGCTGCGCGGCGGACGCCGCCCGCTTCCTGGAGCAGGCCTACCACCCGGACCCGCGCGAGGCCGACGACCTCGGCACCGAGCCGCTCACCGGCGCCGCGCTGGCCGCACTCGACCCCACCCCCACCCGATGGGGTGAAAGCACCCGTCGCGGCGTCCAGCGGCTGCTCGCCGACGGCGTCACGGCCGTCGTCGGACCCTTCACACGCCCGGCGACGGAGACCGCCCTCCGCCGCGCCGGCCTCCGCGTCCTGCCCACCCCGTCCGGCGAGGCCCCTCCCGGCGAGGCCCCGGCCCTCACCACCGGCGCTCCCGCCGACTTCGCCGTGCGCGCCCCCGACGGCCGCTGCCTCGCCACGGTCCTGGGCGGCCGTCTCCTCCACCGCGCCCGCTGACCCGCTTCGGCGGCTTCGTCCCACCCGACGGCCGGGGCGCCGGGCGGCGGGTGAAGAATGGGCGCATGACCCGAGCCTCGCTGGACAAGCGCCCGGACGAAGTCGCCTCCATGTTCGACGACGTCGCCGCCCGGTACGACCTGACCAACGACGTGCTGTCGCTGGGGCAGTCCCGGCTGTGGCGGCGTGAGGTGGCCCGCGCGGTCGCGGCGCGGCCGGGGGACCGGGTGCTCGACCTGGCGGCCGGCACCGGCACCTCGTCGCTTCCGTTCGCCGACGCCGGCGCCTACACGGTGGCGTGCGACTTCAGCCTCGGCATGCTGCGGGAGGGCCGCAGGCGCCACCCCGGCCTGCCGTTCGTCGCGGGCGACGGCATGCGGCTGCCGTTCGCCGACGGCACCTTCGACGTGGTCACCAACTCCTTCGGGCTGCGCAACATCCAGGACACCGACGCCGCGCTGCGCGAGCTGCTGCGGGTGACGAGGCCCGGCGGCCGGGTGGTCGTCTGCGAGTTCAGCCAGCCGACGTGGGGCCCGTTCCGCACGGTGTACACCGAGTACCTGATGCGGGCGCTGCCGCCGCTGGCCCGCACGGTGTGCACCAACCCGGACGCCTACGTCTACCTCGCCGAGTCGATCCGCGCCTGGCCGAACCAGCCGCAGCTCGCCCGCCGGCTCCAGGACGCCGGCTGGGAGCGCGTCGCCTGGCGCAACCTCTCCGGCGGCATCGTCGCCCTCCACCGCGGGTACCGCCCCGCCTGAGTGCCGGCCCGCACAGCCCTGCCCGGCCCACGCCGTGCGTGCGGCCGAACGTAGACTTCGACTCGTCCAGTCCGACCTCTCGCGGGAGTCCTCGTGGCGGAGCCCACCACCACCCCAGCCTCTGAGCACCAGGCCGACGTGATCGTCGTCGGTGCCGGTCCCGCCGGTTCCACGACGGCCTACCACCTGGCCCGTGCGGGCCTGGACGTCCTGCTGCTGGAGAAGACCAGCTTCCCCCGCGAGAAGGTCTGCGGCGACGGCCTGACCCCGCGCGCCACCAAGCAGCTCGTGGCGATGGGCATCGACATCTCGGAGGAGGCCGGCTGGCTGCGCAACAAGGGTCTGCGCATCATCGGCGGCGGCCACCGCCTCCAGCTGGACTGGCCGCAGTTGGCCAGCTACCCCGACTACGGCCTGGTCCGCAAGCGCGACGACTTCGACGAGCAGTTGGCGCGGCAGGCGCAGAAGGCCGGCGCGCGGCTGTACGAGCGCTGCAACGTGGGCGACCCGATCCTGGACCGCTCCGGACGCATCACCGGCGTGCACGCCAGGCTCGGCGAGGAGAAGACGCCGGTCACCTTCCACGCCCCGCTGGTCGTCGCCGCCGACGGCAACTCGACCCGGCTGTCGCTGAAGATGGGCCTGCACCGCCGCGACGACCGCCCGATGGGCGTCGCCGTGCGGACGTACTTCACCTCCCCGCGCCACGACGACGACTACCTGGAGTCGTGGCTGGAGCTGTGGGACAGGCGCGGGCCGCAGGACCGGCTGCTGCCCGGCTACGGCTGGATCTTCGGCATGGGCGACGGCACGTCCAACGTCGGCCTCGGCATCCTCAACAGCTCCAGTGCCTTCAAGGAGCTGGACTGGCGCGAGGTGCTGAAGGCGTGGTGCGCCTCCATGCCGGAGGAGTGGGGCTACACGCCCGAGAACATGACGACCACCATCCGGGGCGCCGCGCTGCCGATGGCGTTCAACCGCCAACCCCACTACACCCGGGGGCTGTTGCTCGTCGGCGACGCCGGCGGCATGGTCAACCCGTTCAACGGCGAGGGCATCGCGTACGCGATGGAGTCGGCGCAGATCGCCGCCGAGGTCATCGTCCAGTCCCACGCGCGCAGCACGCCCGCGCAGCGCGAACTCGCCCTGCGCCGCTACCCGAAGGTCCTCAAGGACACCTACGGCGGCTACTACACCCTCGGCCGCGCCTTCGTGAAGATCATCGGCAATCCGAAGATCATGAAGATCGCCACCGAGCGGGGCCTGCCGCATCCCTTGCTGATGCGCTTCACTCTCAAGATGCTCGCCAACCTCACCGACCCGACGGGCGGCGACGCGATGGACCGCATCATCAACGGCCTCACGAAGGTCGCCCCCCGGGCCTGAATCATCCGAGGTCGGACCACCGGGTCGCGGGATTGAGCTCTCAGACGTTGACGATCTTCACCTTCGGCGAGCCGGGAAGTTCTTCGGCGGCCTTGCACAGCGCTGGGATGTGCGACTTGCCGGAGGTGACGAGCAGTACCGGGGGTGTGCACAGTGCGGCCGTGGCGACGACGAGTGCGTCTACGAGGCATTCCTGCCCGTCGAGGCCCGAGATGTCCAACAGCTTCGCCGGGGCGTTCGTCACCGCGTCGTTGACCGGTTTCACGTCACACCGGGACAGCCGGAAGCGGAGTCGTTGGGCGGCTTCTCCCGGGCGGTGCACCTCCAAGGGCGTCAGGGCCGACAGCGCCACTCGGCGGCCGCTCTGCTGGGCGGCTTTGATACGCGCCCGCACGCCCTCGTCGCCATCGACGTGCAACGAAAGCCCCTGGGCGTCCAGGACGAGCGTGCCTTCGCGCTTGGCCTTGGCCTTGAGGCGCTTGCTCACCACTCCTGTTCCGCCCGCCGCAGTGCTTCGGCGGAGACGGGGCCGAACGCCTTGCGGTCGGCGGCCACGACCTCGCGGAGCTTCTGCGCGGCGAGCCACTCCTCCAGGGCTTCGGCCACGACGGAGGAGAAGCCGTTCTTACCGGTGCGCTCCTCGACTTCCTTGATCAAGGATTGCGCAAGCGACACGGATCTCTTGCCTGCCCGCTCGGCCGGCTGGTGTGCGACGTGGCCGCTCATACCCAAAACGCAACACCGCCGGTAGGAAAGATCTCGGGCTGGCACGGATACGCCGACGCGCGCCGCCGGGTGGGGCCCGGTGGCGCGCGTGGGGGTGTCGCCGGAGTCCGGCCGGGGGCCGACGGGTCAGACGAAGCGGACGGCGCCGCTGGGGGTGCCGCCCCAGCCCATGTCGTACATGCCGACGCCGGCGCGGGGGTTCTGGGCGCCGACGTACTTGCCGTCGCCGACGTAGATGGCCACGTGCGTGGCGCTGCCCTTGCCGCCCCAGTAGAGGATGTCGCCGGGGCGCAGGTTGCCGAGGCCGACCTCGGTGCCGGCGGCGGACTGCGCCTGCGAGGTGCGCGGCAGGCTGACGCCGACCTGGCGGAGCGCGGCGGTGGTCAGACCGGAGCAGTCGTACGCGTTGGGGCCGGTGGCGCCCATGACGTAGGGCTTGCCGACCTGGGCGCGGGCGAAGGCGGCCACGGCGGCGGCGGAGCCGGTGGCGGCGCTGGCCGGGGCCTGGTTGGTGGTGGGGGCCGTGGCGGGCGCCGTGGCGGTGGAGGTGCCCGGCAGGGTGCGCTGGGTGCTGCGGGAGGCGCGGGTCTCGGCGGCGCGGGCCTCCTCGGCGCGCTTCTCGGCTGCCTGGCGGGCGCGTTCGGCGGCGGCCTCGGCCGCCTTGCGCTCCTTCTCGGCGGCGACCTTGGCCGTCCTGGCGGCCGCCTTGCGGGCCTTGCCGGCCGCTTCGGCCTGCTCGGCGCGGAGTTCGTACTGGACCGCGATGCTCTGGGTCGCGTACACCGCCTCGTCGGCGCCCTGGGAGACGAGGTCTCCGAGCGTCGGCATCTCGACGGTGTCAACGGGGGACGCGGTCTGGACGGAGGCGGGGGAGGCCGCGCCGGTGACCGCGAGAGTCGTGAGGACGCCACCGGCAACACCCGTGCTGATAAGCGTGTTCCGAGCGGAACGACGGGGCTTCCGGTGGCGGCGTATATGAGCGTTCGAGGACATGGTGTCCAGGGCTATCAGTGGGAGAACGTTCCACTCAAGCAGGGTGGAGTGCGCCACAGCCGGCCACCGGGTGCCCGTTTCACGCCTTTTGAGCATCCCTCAGGTCGTCAGATTTTCCGCGATCATGTCCGAGTACGGCCCTCTGACCACCTCGTTGTCCGGATTGCCCGTGAGGTCGACGGGCCTAGCATGTCTCGGTGCGGTAACGCCAATGCGGCAGCGCCTGACAGCGGTTGAATGTGACGCGGCTCACGTCGGGTCTTGTCACGGGCGCTCAACATGTGCGGCGGTTCACGAGCGGGCGGCTCGGGTGGCGGCGACCCGGGTGCGGT
>NZ_WMLF01000137.1 GCF_014156695.1 Streptomyces durbertensis
GCCTCACCCAAGCCCTGGCCGGCATCCCCGGCCCCCAGGCTGCCGCCACCCTCACGACCCTCACCCAGGACACCAACCCCGCCGTCGCCCACACCGCCACCTACCTACTCCACCTCCGCGAGCCGCACTGAACGCGAGCGGGCGAGCCAGTCCGCCCTGCGGGCGTGTCAGTGCGGGGTCGGTTGGTTCGCCAGGTCGGAGGGGTCGGTGTTGGCGCCGCAGAGGATGACGGCGATCCTCTCGCCGGGGGTCGGGCGGTAGCCGTGGTTCGCGGCCTCCGGGCCGGTCAGGGCTGCCAGGGCGGTCGCGGCGCCGTGCTCGACCGCCACCCTGCGGTGGTCCCACAGGGCCTGGCGGGCGCGGACGATGTCGCTGTCCGGTACCAGGACGGAACGCACGTCGTCGTGCCGGGCGGCGGCGAGGGCCGTGGCGGAGGTCCGGCGGGCGCCGAGCGAGTCGGCGGCGACCGAGTCCACCGGAACGTCGACCACGCGGCCGGCCTCCAGCGCGGCGTTCAGCGCGCGGCAGCGCTCCGGCTCGACGGCCACCGTGCGGATGCCGTGGTGCCGGGCCGACGTGGCGACGCCGGCGAACAGGCCGCCGCCGCCCACCGCGACCACCACGGTGTCGAGGCCCGGGACCTGGTGGTGGATCTCTTCCATCAGGGTGCCGGCGCCGGCGGCGATCAGCGGGTGGTCGTAGGCGTGCGAGGCGAGCGCGCCGGTGGCGGCGACGAACTCCTCGCAGGCGGCGAGGGCTTCGGCGTACTCGGTGCCGACCAGCCGCACCTCGGCGCCGTAGCCGCGCAGCCTGGCCAGCTTCACCTCCGGTGCGGTGGCGGGCAGGAACACCGTGGCGCGGACGCCCTGTTGCCGGGCAGCCCAGGCGCACGCCAGACCGGCGTTGCCGCCCGAGGCGATGGTCACCCCGGCATCGGGCAGGGTGCCTGCCTCACGGTGGGCCTGGAGGAAGTTCTGCGCGCCACGGGCCTTGAACGAGCCGGTGTGCTGCATGAACTCCAAGGCCAGCCACACGTCACACGGCCCGTCGGGCTGGGCGGTGGGGATCGCGCCCGGGTCGACGCGAGCCAGCGCGACAGGGCGAACCCGCCCGGAGATCCGGTCGACGGCGGCCTTGATGTCGCTGTACATGAGCTGGTGCACTTCGTCGCTCCTGTGGGGGTGTGGTCACGAACAGGCGATGAGCCGGTTGGTGCAGGCTGTGGGCGCGGAGTGCTCGCCCACCTCGGCCGATGGTCCTACGCCTGGCTGGCGTGTGCGGTCCGCCCGGGCCGGGCCGCGCTGCGGGTGACGGCCTGGCGGGCGGTCGCGCGTCGGCGGCGAACCGGCGAGCGGACCGGGTGGCCACGGCGGCGCGAGTATGGGGTGAATCGGGACCCGGCTTCGGGGCGATGTGACGGAGTGCCGCGGTTGGCGACGCTCGCCAACCGCGACACTCGGCCTGAAAGCGGGTTACTCCGGGCGGACCTGCGCCGCCTGCATGCCCTTCTGGCCGCGCTCAGCGACAAACGAGACGGTCTGGCCTTCCTTGAGAGACTTGAAGCCGTCGGACTCGATGGCCTTGAAGTGCACGAAGAGGTCGTCGCCGCCCCCTTGCGGAGTGATGAAGCCGAAACCCTTCTCGTCGTTGAACCACTTCACCGTGCCGCTTTGCCGGTTGGACATGTCCACCTCAGAGGTTGCGTGGCGACCCGGTGCCGCCATGTGGATCTTGGCATGTGGGCGCTGGATCCACTCGAGATTTCGACAATGGGTCGCGGCGGCGTGGGATCCTCGCCGGCGGCTGGGCGTGGCCGCCAACTGTGACGCCCCCATCCGCCAACTCGAGCTCACTCGCCAGGTCGGGGCACTCGCGCGCACCGGCCGCTCGGAATGCGAGAAGGCGATTGCATAACACTGCATGGGTTCGTATAGTCATGCCATCGAGGAGGAGGAACGATGGCTGTGACAGTCGCGGTGGCCGGGGCGAGCGGGTACGCGGGGGGTGAACTCCTGCGCCTGCTGGTGCAGCACCCACAGGTGGAGATCGGGGCGCTGACCGGCAACTCCAACGCCGGGCAGCCGCTGGGCGCGCTGCAGCCGCACCTGGCGCCGCTGGCGGACCGGATCCTCCAGTCGACCACCGTCGAGGCGCTGGCCGGGCACGACGTGGTGTTCCTCGCGCTGCCGCACGGGCAGTCCGCGGCGATCGCCGAGCAGCTCGGCGACGACGTGCTGGTGATCGACTGCGGCGCCGACTTCCGGCTGCGGGAGGAGGCGGACTGGGTCCGCTACTACGGCAGCCCGCACGCGGGGACGTGGCCGTACGGGCTGCCGGAGCTGCCTGGAGCCCGCGAGGCGCTGCGCGGTACGCGCCGCGTCGCCGTGCCCGGCTGCTACCCGACGGCCGTCACGCTGGGGCTGTTCCCGGCGTACGCGGCGGGGCTCGTGGAGCCGGAGGCGGTGATCGTCGCCGCTTCCGGGACCTCCGGTGCCGGCAAGGCGCTCAAGCCGCACCTGCTGGGCAGCGAGGTGATGGGGTCGATGAGCCCCTACGGCGTCGGCGGTGTGCACCGGCACACCCCGGAGATGGCGCAGAACCTGTCCGCGCTGGCCGGCGAGCCGGTCACCGTCTCCTTCACGCCGACGCTGGCGCCGATGCCGCGCGGCATCCTCGCCACCAGCACCGCGAAGGCGAAGCCGGGCGTGACGGCCGCCGCCGTGCGGGAGGCGTACGAGAAGGCACTGGCCCGCGAGCCGTTTGTGCGGCTGCTGCCGGAGGGGATGTGGCCGGCGACGGCCGCCGTGTACGGCGCGAACACGGCGCTGGTGCAGGTGGCCCTCGACGAGGGCGCCGGGCGGGTTGTCGCCGTGAGCGCCATCGACAACCTCACGAAGGGCACCGCCGGCGGCGCGGTGCAGAGCATGAACATCGCCCTCGGACTTCCCGAGGAGCTGGGACTACCGACGATCGGAGTGGCACCGTGAGTGTGACCGCGGCGAAGGGATTCCAGGCGGCGGGCGTCGCCGCCGGAATCAAGGAGAACGGGAACCCGGACCTGGCCCTGGTCGTCAACCGAGGCCCGCGTCTGGCCGCCGCCGGGGTCTTCACCAGCAACCGCGTGAAGGCGGCGCCGGTGCTGTGGTCCGAGCAGGTGCTGCGCGGCGGGCAGGTCTCCGCGGTGGTGCTCAACTCCGGTGGCGCCAACGCCTGTACGGGACCCGCCGGCTTCCAGGACACGCACGCCACGGCCGAGAAGGTCGCCGAGGTGCTGGGGCACAGCGCCGGCGAGGTGGCGGTGGCCTCCACCGGGCTGATCGGCATCCGGCTGCCGATGGACAAGCTGCTGCCGGGTGTCGAGACGGCCGCGGCGGCACTCTCCCAGCACGGCGGCGAGAAGGCCGCCATCGCGATCAAGACGACCGACAGCGTGCACAAGACCGCCGTGGCCGAGGGCGACGGCTGGACGGTCGGAGGCATGGCCAAGGGTGCCGGCATGCTCGCGCCCGGCCTGGCCACCATGCTGGTCGTGCTGACCACCGACGCCGACGTGGACAGCGCTGAGCTGGACCGCGCGCTGCGGGCGGCCACCCGCACCACCTTCGACCGGGTCGACTCCGACGGCTGCATGTCGACCAACGACACCGTGCTGCTGCTGGCCTCCGGCGCCTCGGAGGTCGTGCCGGACACCGCCGAGTTCCACGAGGCCGTCCGGGCCGTCTGCGACGACCTGGCGCAGCAGCTGATCCGGGACGCGGAGGGCGCCTCCAAGGACATCCGCGTCGAGGTGGTCGGCGCGGCCAGCGAGGAGGACGCGGTCGAGGTCGGCCGGTCCATCGCGCGGAACAACCTGCTCAAGTGCGCCGTGCACGGCGAGGACCCCAACTGGGGGCGGGTGCTGTCCGCGATCGGTACCACCTCCGCCGCCTTCGAGCCCGACCAGCTGAACGTCGCCATCAACGGCGTGTGGGTGTGCAAGGGCGGGCAGGTCGGCGAGGACCGCGACCTGGTCGACATGCGCTACCGCGAGGTGCGGATCACCGCCGACCTGGCCGCCGGCCAGGAGTCCGCGGTGATCTGGACCAACGACCTGACCGCCGACTACGTCCACGAGAACAGCGCCTACTCCTCATGAGCACTCGCAAACACACCGCCCTGCCCAAGGCCCGCATCCTCATCGAGGCGCTGCCCTGGCTCACCCGGCACAACGGCCGCACGGTGGTCATCAAGTTCGGCGGCAACGCCATGGTCGACGAGGAGCTGAAGGCGGCCTTCGCCCAGGACGTCGTCTTCCTGCGGCAGGCCGGGCTGCGCCCGGTGGTCGTGCACGGCGGCGGGCCGCAGATCAGCGCGCAGCTGGAGAAGGCCGGGCTGGCCTCGGAGTTCCGCGGCGGGCTGCGGGTCACCACGCCGGAGATGATGGACGTCGTCCGCATGGTGCTCGCCGGCCAGGTCCAGCGGGAGCTGGTCGGGCTGCTCAACCAGCACGGCCCGCTGGCCGTCGGCATGACCGGCGAGGACGCACATCTGTTCGCGGCAGTGAAGCGGCACGCGGACGTGGACGGCGAGAAGGTGGACATCGGGCGGGTCGGTGAGATCACCGCCGTGGACACCGGGGCCATCGAGGCGCTGCTGGACGACGGCCGCATCCCGGTCGTCTCCTCCATCGCCCGCAGCGCCGACGAGGCCGAGGAGGGCAGTCCGGGCACCGGCGTCTACAACGTCAACGCCGACACCGCCGCCGCCGCGCTCGCCGCCGCGCTGGGCGCGGAGACGCTGATGGTCCTCACCGACGTCGAGGGCCTGTACGCGGACTGGCCGAACAGCGACGACGTCATCAGCCGCCTGACCGTCAGCGAACTGGAGAAGCTGCTGCCCGACCTGGCCAGCGGCATGGTGCCCAAGATGGAGGGCTGCCTGCACGCCGTGCGCAACGGCGTCCGCACGGCCCGCGTCATCGACGGGCGCGTCCAGCACAGCATCCTGTTGGAGATCTTCACCGACGAGGGCATCGGCACGATGGTCGTGCCGGACGAGGGGGAGTGACCCGTGACCACCACCGACCAGGCCACCCCGGCCACTGACAAGGCCGCCGACCAGGCCGCCGCCCCGCACAGCGGCGCGCTGCGCGCCCGCTGGCAGCGGTCGCTGATGGACAACTACGGCACGCCGCCGCTCGCCCTCAGCCACGGCGAGGGCGCCCGGCTGTGGGACGCCGACGGCCGCGAGTACCTGGACTTCGTCGGCGGCATCGCCGTCAACGTGCTGGGCACCGGCCATCCGGCCGTCGTGCGCGCGGTCTCCGACCAGATCGCCACCCTCGGCCACATCTCCAACCTGTACATCTCCGAGCCCGTCGTGGCGCTCGCCGAGCGGCTGCTGGAACTGGCCGGCCGCGACGGGTCGGTGTACTTCTGCAACTCCGGCGCCGAGGCGCTGGAGGCCGCCGTGAAGATCGGCCGGCGTACCGGCCGGACCCACATGGTGGCGACCGAAGGCGGCTTCCACGGCCGCACGATGGGCGCGCTCGCCCTGACCGGCCAGCCCGCCAAACAGGACCCGTTCCGGCCGCTGCCGGGCGACGTCACCCACGTGCCCTACGGCGACGTGGAGGCGCTGCGAGCGGCGGTGACCGAGGACACCGCGCTGTTTGTCGTCGAGCCGATCCAGGGAGAGAACGGCGTGGTGGTGCCGCCCGACGGCTACCTCGCCGCCGCCCGGGAGATCACCGCCGCCACCGGCACGCTGCTGGTGGTGGACGAGGTGCAGACCGGCATCGGGCGCACCGGGCACTGGTTCAGCAGCATCGCCCAGGGCGTGGTGCCGGACGTGATCACCCTGGCCAAGGGCCTCGGCGGCGGCATGCCGATCGGCGCCACGCTCGCGTTCGGCGAGACCGCCGCGTTGCTGACGCCGGGCCAGCACGGTTCCACCTTCGGCGGCAACCCGGTCTCCTGCGCCGCCGCCCTCGCGGTGCTCGACACGCTCGCCGCCGAGGACCTGCCGGCGCGCGCGCTCGCCCTCGGCGAGCGGCTGCGGGAGCGCGTCTGGGCGCTGGGGCACCCGCTGATCGACCAAGTGCGCGGGGCCGGGCTGCTGCTGGGTATCGTGCTCACCGAGCCGGTGGCGCCGCAGGCGCAGAAGGCGGCTCAGGACGCGGGCTTCCTGGTGAACGCGGTCAAGCCGGACGTGATCAGGCTGGCACCGCCGCTGGTCATCGGCGAGCGGGAGGCGGACGCACTGGTCGCCGCCCTGCCCGCAGTCCTCGACGCAGCAGACCGCAGCCGAGGAGCCGGAGAGTGACGATGACCGAGGGGCACAACGGCGGGCCCGCCGTCCCGCAGACCCGTACCGCCCGGCACCGGCGGATCGTGGACCTGCTGGGGCGTCAGCCGGTGCGCTCGCAGAGCCAGTTGGCCAAGCTGCTCGCCGACGACGGCCTCTCGGTCACCCAGGCGACCCTCTCCCGCGACCTCGACGAGCTGGGCGCGGTGAAGATCCGCAACGCCCAGGGCGAGCTGATCTACGCCGTGCCCAGCGAGGGCGGCGACCGGACGCCCCGGGCGCCGCTGGGGGAGTCGGCCACCGAGGCCCGGCTCTCCCGGCTCGCCGCCGAGCTGCTGATCTCGGCGGAGGCGTCGGCCAACCTGGTGGTGCTGCGGACGCCGCCCGGCGCGGCGCAGTTCCTCGCGTCCGCGATCGACCAGGCGGAGCTGCACGAGATCATCGGCACGATCGCCGGCGACGACACGCTGCTGCTGATCAGCCGCGACCCGACCGGCGGGCAGGCGCTCGCCGACCACCTCCTGCGCCTCGCCCAGAAGAACCGCTGACCGGGCGGCCGCCGTTCAGGTGGCCGGGCTCGGCGTGGGCGGGAGGGGGAGCGGGAGCGCGGGCAGGCCGTCCAGGCTGGTGCCCACGTGCTCGCAGCGTTGGAAGTAGGCGTCGAGGCTGCTGTCGTCCTCCCGCTCGAAGCGGGAGGCGTGCAGCGGCCGGTCCTCCTGGTATTCCATCAGCGGCACGGCGAAGCCGCAGCTGGTCCTGACGGAGTCGGCGGTCACGACGATGATCGCTCGGAGGCCGTGCCGCGCCGGGTCGATGTCGGGGAAGTGGGTCAGCAGTTCCGGGAAGCGCGGGTCGTCGCGGAGCACCGGCTCGCCGCTGCCGTGCAGCCGCAGGATGCTGGGCGGACCTTCGAACGCGCACCACATGAGGGTGATGCGGCCGTTCTCCCGGAGATGGGCGACGGTCTCCGCCGTGCTGCCGGCGAAGTCGAGGTAGGCGACCGTGCGCTCGTCCAGGACGGCGAGGGACCCGGTGAGGCCCTTGGGGGAGAGGTTGACGGTGCCGTCCTCGGCGAGCGGGGCGGTGGCGGTGAAGAAGACCGGCTGCCGCTCTATGAAGCGCCGCAGCCGGTCGTTGAGGTGTTCGAAGCTCTGTCCCATGCCGTCACCCTAGGCCCGCGCACCGCGCCGACCTGGAGAAAAAGCCCGGCCGGGCCCTTCCAAACCCGCGCTGACCTGCGGCGTTGACGAAGCATGCGGAGGAGTGCATACTTATACCAGTCACCGCATGGATCGTAAGGAGCACCCCGTGACCGAGCGCGTTGTACTCGCATATTCCGGTGGCCTGGACACCTCCGTCTGCATCGGCTGGATCGCGGAGGAGACCGGAGCCGAGGTCGTCGCCGTCGCCGTGGACGTCGGCCAGGGCGGGGAGGACCTCGACGTCATCCGCAAGCGCGCGCTCGCCTGCGGTGCGGTGGAGGCCGAGGTGGCCGACGCCAAGGACGAGTTCGCCGAGGAGTACTGCCTCCCGGCGATCAAGGCCAACGCGCTCTACATGGACAAGTACCCGCTGGTCTCGGCGCTGTCCCGGCCGACGATCGTCAAGCACCTGGTCGCCGCCGCCCGCAAGCACGGCGCCACCACGGTCGCCCACGGCTGCACCGGCAAGGGCAACGACCAGGTCCGGTTCGAGGCCGGCATCTCCTCGCTCGCGCCCGACCTGAAGTGCATCGCCCCGGTGCGGGACTACGCCATGACCCGGGACAAGGCCATCGCCTTCTGCGAGGACAAGGGCCTGCCCATCGCGACCACCAAGAAGTCGCCGTACTCCATCGACCAGAACGTCTTCGGGCGGGCCGTGGAGACCGGCTTCCTGGAGGACATCTGGAACGCCCCGATCGAGGACGTCTACGACTACACCTCCAACCCGGCCGTCCCGCAGGAGGCCGACGAGGTGGTCATCACCTTCGAGCAGGGTGTGCCGGTGGCGATCGACGGGCGGCCGGTGACGGTCCTCCAGGCGATCCAGCAGCTCAACGAGCGGGCCGGAGCGCACGGTGTCGGTCGGATCGACATGGTCGAGGACCGGCTGGTGGGCATCAAGTCCCGGGAGGTCTACGAGGCGCCCGGCGCGATGGCGCTGATCACCGCGCACCAGGAGCTGGAGGCCGTCACGGTCGAGCGGGAGCTGGCCCGGTACAAGCGGCAGGTCGAGCAGCGGTGGACCGAGCTGGTCTACGACGGCCTGTGGTTCTCCCCGCTCAAGCGGGCCCTGGACGGCTTCGTCGACGAGGCCAACCAGCACGTCACCGGTGAGATCCGGATGACCCTGCAGGGCGGCCGGGCCGTGGTGACCGGCCGGCGGTCGGAGAAGTCGCTGTACGACTTCCACCTGGCCACCTACGACACCGGCGACACCTTCGACCAGTCCATGTCGAAGGGCTTCATCGAGATCTTCGGCCTGTCGAGCAAGATCGCCGCCAAGCGGGACCTGGCACAGTAAGGTCCGGGCACCCGCACGACAGACCCGAGGCCGCCCCACCGGTGCCGTCCGGTGGGGCGGTCGCCATCCGCCACGAGGAGCACGGAGAACATGACCGAAGGAGCCCGGCAGGGCGGCGAAGTGAAGCTGTGGGGCGGCCGGTTCGCGGACGGGCCGAGTGAGGCGCTGGAGAGGCTGAGCGCCTCCGTGCACTTCGACTGGCGGCTGGCCCCCTACGACATCGCCGGTTCCCGCGCCCACGCCAGGGTGCTGCACAAGGCCGGTCTGCTGACCGCCGACGAGCTGGAGCGCATGCTCGCCGGCCTCGACCGGCTCGCCGCCGACGTCGAGGACGGCTCGTTCGTCGGCACGGTCGCCGACGAGGACGTGCACACCGCCCTCGAACGCGGCCTGCTGGAACGCCTCGGCCCCGACCTCGGCGGCAAGCTGCGCGCGGGCCGCTCCCGCAACGACCAGGTCGCCACGCTCTTCCGGATGTACCTGCGGGACCACGCGCGGATCATCGGCGGGCTGATCACCGAGCTCCAGGAGGCGCTTGTCGGTCTCGCCGAGGCGCACCCGGACGTGGCGATGCCCGGCCGGACCCACCTCCAGCACGCCCAGCCCGTGCTGTTCGCGCACCACGTGCTGGCCCACGTGCAGGCGCTGTCGCGGAACGCCGAGCGGCTGCGGCAGTGGGACGAGCGCACCGCCGTCTCGCCGTACGGCTCGGGCGCGCTGGCCGGCTCCTCCCTCGGCCTGGACCCGCAGGCCGTCGCCGCCGACCTCGGCTTCGAGCACGGCTCGGCCGCCAACTCCATCGACGGCACCGCCTCACGGGACTTCGTCGCCGAGTTCGCGTTCATCACGGCGATGATCGGCGTCGACCTCTCGCGGATCGCGGAGGAGGTCATCATCTGGAACACGAAGGAGTTCTCCTTCGTCACCCTGCACGACGCCTTCTCCACCGGCTCCTCGATCATGCCGCAGAAGAAGAACCCGGACATCGCCGAGCTGGCGCGCGGCAAGTCCGGCCGGCTGATCGGCAACCTCACCGGGCTGCTGGCCACCCTCAAGGCGCTGCCGCTCGCCTACAACCGGGACCTCCAGGAGGACAAGGAGCCGGTCTTCGACTCCTGCGACCAACTGGAGGTGCTGCTCCCGGCGTTCACCGGGATGATGGCGACGCTGACCGTCAACCGGGAACGCATGGCGGAGCTGGCGCCGGCCGGCTTCTCCCTCGCCACCGACGTCGCCGAATGGCTGGTCCGGCAGGGCGTGCCGTTCCGGGTGGCGCACGAGGTCGCCGGCGAGTGCGTGAAGGTCTGCGAGAAGGAGGGCGTCGAGCTGGACCAGCTCACCGACGAGCAGTTCCACGCGATCTCCGAGCACCTGACGCCCGAGGTGCGCTCGGTGCTCACCGTGTCCGGCTCGCTGGCGTCCCGGGACGGACGCGGCGGAACGGCCCCCTCGGCCGTCGCGGCACAGCTCGCCGAGGTGAAGTCCGATCTGGTGAAGCAGCGCGAGTGGGCGCAGGCCGGTAACCGGTAGCACGGCGCCGCACGGCTACGGTGGAGGTCCCACCGCAGCCGTGACGTTGGAGCCGTGATGCCGTTCACCCGCCTGGCCGAGGCCACCACGCCGACCGCACGGATCGGACTGGGCCTGGCCGCAGTCGGCCGCCCCGGCTACCTGAACCTCGGCCGGGAGCGCGACCTGCCCGCCGAGCGTTCCGCCGACGCCCTGCGCGACCGCACCCGGCAACTGCTGGACGCGGCCTACGCGCAGGGCGTCCGCTATGTCGACACCGCCCGCAGCTACGGCCGCGCCGAGGAGTTCCTGGGGGAGTGGCTGGAGGAGCACCCGGAGGCGGGCGAGGTGGTCGTCGGCAGCAAGTGGGGCTACGTGTACACGGCGAACTGGCGGGTCAGCGCGGACGTCCACGAGGTCAAGGAGCACTCGCTGGCGATGTTCCGCACCCAGCGGGCCGAGACCGGCCAGCTGCTCGGCGACCACCTGGACCTCTACCAGGTGCACTCCGTCACCCCCGAGAGCCCGGTGCTCACCGACGCGGAGATGCAGCGCGCGCTGGCCGAACTCGCCGGGGAGGGTGTGTCGGTGGGCCTGTCGGTGAGCGGGCCGGACCAGGCCGAGGCGGTCAGGCGGGCGCTTGAGGTGACGGTGGACGGCGAACCGCTGTTCCGCTCGCTGCAGGCCACCTGCAACCTGCTGGAGCCCTCGGTCGGCGAGGCGCTGGCCGAGGCGCACGACGCCGGCCGCTGGGTGATCGTCAAGGAGGCCATGGCCAACGGCCGTCTCGCGCCGGAGTGGGCGCCGGAGGAGCTGCGGCGGGTCGCCGAGGAGTGCGACGCGACCTGTGACGCGGTGGCGCTCGCGGTGATGCTGTACCAGCCGTGGGCGACGGTGGTGCTCTCCGGTGCCGCGACCGTGGAGCAGCTGTTCACCAACCTGCACGCGGTGACCGTCGACCTCACCGAGGAGCAGCGGGAGCGCCTGGCCGCCCTCGCCGAGTCGCCGGCCGACTACTGGCGCCACCGCTCGGACCTCACCTGGGCCTGACCCCGCCGGTCTCTCACCGATCCGTCCGGACGTTCGGCACACCTGAAGAATGAGACAAGGCTGTCTCATCTGAGATATGATTGTCTCATGTCTACGAAGTCCGAGCAGGTGCTCGCCGCCGCCGCCGAACTACTGGCCCGCAAGCCTGGCGCCTCCATGGACGAGGTCGCCCGAGCCGCCGGTATCAGCCGCGCCACCCTGCACCGGTACTTCGCCGGTCGCGACGCCCTGGTCACCGCGCTCGGCGCGCTGGGCGTGCGACGGCTGGACGAGTGCGTCGACGCCGCCGCCATCGACGAAGGCTCCGCCTCCGACGCGGTCCGCCGCCTCGTCGGGCAGGTCATGCCGGTGGCCGGCTTCCTGGCGTTCCTCTACACCGAGCACCAGCTCTTCGAGCAGGACCGCATGGACGACGGCTGGCGCCGGGTCGACAACCGGATCAGCGCGCTGTTCCGGCGCGGACAGCAGGAGGGCGAGTTCCGCCCCGAACTGCCGCCGGCCTGGCTGACCGAAGCCCTCTACGCCCTGGTGGCCGCCTCCGACTGGTCCGTCCAGGACGGCCAGATGGCACCCAAGGACGCGCCCACCCTCGTCATCGAACTGCTCCTCGGCGGAGCACTCGCAAGGAAACCCGCATGAACAGCCACCATCAGCCCTCGAACCCCGAACCGGCCACCCCCGTCAGTACGGTCAAGGCCGCCGACGCGGAGCCGCAGGCCCACCCCGGGCGCTGGCTGGCGCTGGCCGTCCTGGTCTGCGCCGTCCTGCTCGTCGGCATCGACGCCACCGTGCTGGGGCTGGCGACGCCGTTCCTCGGCGAGGACCTGCGGCCCAGCGGCACCCAGCTG
>NZ_WMLF01000138.1 GCF_014156695.1 Streptomyces durbertensis
TATAAGAGACAGGGTGGGGGCGGCGGCTGGCGATGTTCACCGCCGGTGGCGTACTGGCCGTCGGCGGCTGCGGACACCTGGTGGTCGCCGGTGTCGGCTCCGGCATCGACCGCGTCGACCCGTTCGGCGACCTCAAGAACCGGCCGTCCGCCGGCCGGGGGCTGAACTTCCTGGTTGTCGGCGTCGACCGGCGGGACGGCTTCTCCAAGGAGGAGCGGCACCGCTACCGGCTCGGCGGCGCCGCCTGCAACTGCACGGACACGATGATGCTCGTCCACCTCTCGGAGGACCGGAAACGGGCCAGCGTGGTCAGCCTGCCCCGCGACACCTACGCCGTACTGCCCGCGCACACCGACCCCGCCACCGGCGAGCGCCGCCCGGAGACCCGGCAGAAGCTGAACGCCGCCTACACCCGCGGCGGCCCAGGGCTGACCGTGCGCACGGTGGAGCGGATGACCGGCGTCCACGTCCACCACTACCTGGAGGTCGACTTCACCAGCTTCATGCGCACCGTCGACGTGCTGGGCGGCGTGGAGGTCTGCTCGGTGCGGCCGCTCAAGGACAAGCAGTCGGGTCTCGACCTGCCGGCCGGCAAGACGAGGCTGAACGGCCCGGAGGCGCTGGCCTACGTCCGCGCCAGATCGGTGGACGGCTCGGCGGACATGGGACGGATGCAGCGGCAGCAGCGCTTCCTCGCCTCGGTCGTCGACCAGGCCGTCTCCGACGGCGTGCTGCTCAACCCGATGCGCTTCCAGAAGGTCGGCTCCGCGATGCTGGACTCGGTCCGGGCGGACCGGAACCTCGGCAACGAGGAGATGCTGGCGCTCGGCCGTGCCATGCGGGACTTCGACGCCTCCTCGGCGGAGTTCACCACCGTTCCGCTCGCCCAGACGGGTTACCAGGTGAAGGGCCTCGGAGAAACGGTTCGCTGGCACAAGGACAACGCCGACAAGCTCTTCTCCGCCCTCCGCGAGGACCGGCCGCTGGCACCCGTCGAGGAAGGTGAACGCGAGGCGGCCGCCAAGGAGCGGGAGGAGCGGCGGCGCGCGGTGCCCGTCGAGGTCGCGCCCGCCACCATCCGGGTGCAGGTCGACAACGGCACCGGCAGGGCCGGCCTCGGACACCGCGTGGACACCGAACTGCGGGACACCGGCTTCCAGACCACCGGCATCCCGGGCAACGCCGAACGCGGCGACGTCGAGACCACCGAGATCGCCTACGACCCGCGCTGGGACCGCTCGGCGAAGGCGCTGGCCGCCGCACTGCCCGGCGCGGAGCTGCGGAAGGTGAAGGGCCAGGGCCCGCTCATGCGCGTCACGCTCGGTGCGGACTTCACCGAGGTCACCCCGGTACGCGAGGCCGAGCCCGCGCCCGACCCGGCCGCCCAGCGGGAGCACGGCTACAGCGCGCTGACCGGCGACCAGGTCAGCTGCGGCTGAAACCCGGGGCCGGCACCGGCCGCTGCCCGGTTCCCGGCCCGGGCCGTCAGTCGTTCAGGCCCTCGGCGGCGCGACGGTCCCGCAGTTCCTTGATCGCCCGGCGGCGGGCCAGCCGGTGGGTGCGCCGGATCTGCGCCTCCTGGTAGCGCCGCTCGTCGCGCTCGGTCTCCGGGACCACCGGAGGCACCGGGCGCGGCTTGCCCTCCGCGTTCACCGCGGCGAACACCAGGTAGGCGGTGCCGACCTGGGTCGGCGGCGTCGACTCGTTCCACCGCTCGGCGAGCACCCGGACGCCCACCTCCATAGAGGTCCGCCCGGTCCAGTTGACCTGCGCCTTCACATGGACGAGGTCGCCCACGCGCACCGGCTCCAGGAAGACCATCTCGTCCATGGACGCCGTCACCGCGGGCCCCTCCGAGTGGCGCCCGGCGACCGCTCCCGCCGCGTCGTCGACCAGCTTCATGATCACGCCACCGTGCACGGTGCCCAGGAGGTTGGTGTCGCTGTGGGTCATGATGTGGCTGAGCGTGGTGCGTGACGCCGAGGTCGGCTTCCCCGGAGGTGCGCTTTCCGGGACGCTGCTGGCGAGATCGGTCATACCCCCACCCTATGCGCGCCGCGCGCCCGGCCCCGCATCGAGTCCGCCCGGCCCCCGCGCCCGGAGCCCGGCTATCACAGCGTCGGGACCAAGCAGACGTAATGCATCAGAACTGCTACAGGAATGCCCCGGTCCGCCACCCGGCCTGTCCCGGCGCCGCCGGTGGCGTGCACACTGCTGCCCATGAACGACTGGCCCGAGGGGTGGAGCAGCAGCCGTGACGGCGGCGACCGGTACGGACGCGGCGCGTACAGCCCGCAGCCGGAGGGCGCCCGCGCCATGCCGACCGTGCGGCACGGGCGGCCGACGCAGGCCCCCGGTGTGCCGCAGCAGGCCGCCGGCGGCCACGACGGCTTCAGCCACGGCACCGTCTACGGCGGCGGGCGCGGTGGCGGATCCGACGGTGGCCGCGCCGAGGCGCAGCCCCGGCCGAACTGGGGCCGGCGGATCAAGCTCACCGCGCTCGCCCTGGCCGTCGTCCTACTGGTGACCGGCGTCGCCACCTACTTCTGGGCGGACGGCAAGATGCGCCGCGAGGTCGACCTCGCGAAGGTCGAGGACCGCCCCTCCTCGGGAGAGGGCACCACGTATCTGATCGTCGGCTCGGACAGCCGTGAGGGGCTGAGCCGCGAGGACCAGAAGCGGCTGCGCACCGGCTCCACCGAGGGCAAGCGCACCGACTCCATGATGCTGCTGCACCGGGGCCCCAACGGGAACACGATGGTCAGTCTGCCGCGTGACTCGTGGGTGACCATCCCCGAGTTCACCGGCTCCTCCAGCGGCAAGCGCATCCCCGCCCAGCAGCAGAAGCTGAACGCGGCCTTCTCGATCGAGGGCCCCGAACTGCTGGTCCGCACGGTCGAGTACAACACCGGGCTGCGCATCGACCACTACGCGGAGATCGGCTTCGGCGGCTTCGCCGGCCTGGTCGACTCGCTCGGCGGCGTCGAGATGTGCTTCGACAAGGCCGTCAAGGACAAGAACTCCGGCGCCGACTTCCAGCCCGGCTGCCACCGCCTGGACGGCGCCGAGTCGCTCGCGTTCGTCCGCAACCGCTACAACGCCGAGGGCGGCGACCTCGGCCGCACGAAGAACCAGCAGAAGTTCCTCGCCGCGCTCGCGAACGAGAGCGCCACCCCGAGCACCGTGCTCAACCCGTTCCGGCTGTACCCGACCATGGGCGCCGGCCTGGACTCCCTCATCGTCGACAAGGACATGAGCCTGTACGAACTGGCCCGCATGTTCTGGGCGATGAAGGGCCTGTCCGGCGGCGACGGCACGCAGATGAACATGCCGCTGGCCGGGCCGTTCACCGCCCCCGGCGGTCAGAGCGCCCTCAAGTGGGACATGCCGCGCGTCAAGCAGCTCATGGAGCAGCTGCGCAACGGCGACAAGGTGACCGTCAAGGGCGACTGACGCCGCGTGCTCTCGCGTGCCCCGGACGCCGGCCCACCGCCGGCGGTCGGGGCACGACGCTCAGCTGCCGCCGTCGGACGTCGTCGCGCAGAGGCAGAACGGGTGCCCCACCGGGTCCTTGTACACCCGCCACGACCGCGTGCCGCCGCCGTCCCCCTCCAGCAGCTCGGCGCCCAGCTCCAGGACCCGGCGCTCGGCGTCGTCCATCCGCTCGGCCGGAACGTCGAAGTCCAGGTGGAACTGCTGGGGGTTCTCCGTGCTCGGCCAGCTCGGCGGGCGGTACCCGGGCGACTGCTGGAAGGCGAGCGTCCGCCCCTGCGGGCCGATCAGCTCCACCCACTCGTCGTAGCCGTCCGGGTCGACCTTCCAGCCGAGCACGGCCGCGTAGAAGTCGGCCAGGGCCCTCGGCTCCGGACAGTCGAGCACGGTCACGCCAAAGGTGATGTCAGACATCGCGCTTCTCTCATGAGTCCCGACGCGCACGGCCGCAGGCGCCGGATCCACCCCGGAGCGCCGCACCGCGCTGATCGTCCACCACACTAGGACCCGGCACCGACAACGGCCCGCCGGTGGCCGCCGCGCGCCGCCTCCCGGCCCGCGGGGACGGCCCTCAGGCCGTCGGGCGGCCCAGCGCGCGGAACGTCCAGCCGGCCTTGCGCCACAGCTGCATGTCGAGCGAGTTCCGTCCGTCCAGGATGTGCTTGACCGCCACGACCTCGCCCAGCTCCGCCGGGTCCAGTTCGCCGAACTCCCGCCACGCGGTCAGGTGCAGCACCACGTCCGCGCCCCGCGCCGCCGCCCTCGCGCTCTCCGCGTACACCAGCGTCGGGAAGACGGCCCGCGCGTTGTCCATGCCCTTCGGGTCGTAGACGGTGACCTGCGCGCCCTGGAGCTGGAGCTGGCCCGCGACGTTCAGCGCCGGCGAGTCCCGCACGTCGTCCGAGTCCGGCTTGAACGTCGCGCCGAGCACCGCGACCCGCTTCCCCAGCAGCGTGCCGCCCAGCGCCTCCCTGGTCAGGTCGACCATGTGGCCCCGGCGGCGCATGTTGATGGAGTCGACCTCCCGCAGGAACGTCAGCGCCTGGTCCGCGCCCAGCTCGCCGGCGCGGGCCATGAACGCCCGGATGTCCTTGGGCAGGCAGCCGCCGCCGAAGCCGATGCCGGCGCCGAGGAACTTGCGGCCGATCCGGTCGTCGTGGCCGATGGCGTCGGCCAGCTTCACCACGTCGCCGCCCGCCGCCTCGCACACCTCCGCCATCGCGTTGATGAACGAGATCTTCGTCGCCAGGAACGAGTTCGCCGCCGTCTTCACCAGCTCGGCCGTCGGGAAGTCGGTGACGACAAACGGCGAGCCCTCGCCGATCGGCGTCGCGTACACCTCGCGCAGCCGCCGCTCGGCGTCCTCCGAGGTGACGCCGACGACGATCCGGTCCGGGTGCAGGGTGTCCTGTACGGCGAAGCCCTCCCGCAGGAACTCCGGGTTCCAGGCGAGTTCCGCCCCCTCGCCCACCGGCGCCAGCTCCCGGACGCGCGCCGCGAGCCGCGCCGCGCTGCCGACCGGCACCGTCGACTTGCCGACCACCAGCGCCGGCCGGGTGAGCAGCGGCGCCAGCGACTCGAACGCGCTGTCCACGTACCGCATGTCGCAGCCGTACTCGCCGTGCTTCTGCGGGGTGTTCACGCAGACGAAGTGCACGTCGCCGAAGTCCGCGACCTCCTGGTAGGAGGTGGTGAAGCGCAGGCGCCCGGTCGCCCCGTCAAGCCCCTGGACGTGCCGGCGCAACAGCTCCTCCAGGCCCGGCTCGTACATCGGCACCCGGCCGGCGGACAGCAGTTCCACCTTCTCCGGCACGGCGTCCAGGCCCAGCACCTCGAAGCCCAGCTCGGCCATGGCCGCTGCATGGGTGGCACCGAGGTACCCGGTACCGATCACGGTGATCTTCGGAGCCATGGACGCTTCTCCTGGAACGACGACGGAGTCATGCTGGACGTAGTCCGCGAGCATAACCGGGGAGCTGTCGGCAAGCTCACGTATCCCGGGCGGGCCGCTGACCTCTAGAATCGGGTTACTAAACGGTAATTAACGGAGCACCTCAGCCGTACAGCTCAAGGGAGTGAGACACGTGGCGGGAGCCGCTGAATTCGACCTCTACCGTCCGTCCGAAGAGCACGACATGCTCCGCGACTCGGTGCGCTCGCTCGCCGAGGCGAAGATCGCGCCCTTCGCCGCCGAGGTGGACGAGGAGGGCCGCTTCCCCCAGGAGGCCCTCGACGCGCTCGTCGCCAACGACCTGCACGCCGTGCACGTACCGGAGTCCTACGGCGGCGCCGGCGCGGACGCGCTCGCGACCTGCATCGTCATCGAGGAGGTCGCCCGGGTGTGCGCCTCCTCCTCCCTGATCCCGGCGGTCAACAAGCTCGGCTCGCTGCCGGTGGTCCTCTCCGGCTCCGAGGAGCTGAAGAAGAAGTACCTGGGCCCGCTCGCCAAGGGCGACGCGATGTTCTCCTACTGCCTCAGCGAGCCCGACGCCGGCTCCGACGCCGCCGGCATGAAGACCCGCGCCGTCCGCGACGGCGACTACTGGGTCCTCAACGGCGTCAAGCGCTGGATCACCAACGCCGGCGTCTCCGACTACTACACGGTCATGGCCGTCACCGACCCGGAGAAGCGCTCCAAGGGCATTTCCGCCTTTGTGGTCGAAAAGGGCGACGAGGGCGTCTCCTTCGGCGCGCCGGAGAAGAAGCTCGGCATCAAGGGCTCCCCCACCCGCGAGGTCTACTTCGACAACGTCCGCATCCCCGCCGACCGCATGATCGGCGAGGAGGGCACCGGCTTCGCCACCGCGATGAAGACCCTCGACCACACCCGCATCACCATCGCCGCCCAGGCGCTGGGCATCGCCCAGGGCGCCCTCGACTACGCCAAGGGCTACGTCCAGGAGCGCAAGCAGTTCGGCAAGCCGATCGGCGACTTCCAGGGCGTCCAGTTCATGCTCGCGGACATGGCCATGAAGATCGAGGCCGCCCGCCAGCTCACCTACGCCGCCGCCGCCAAGTCCGAGCGCGTCTCCGCCGGTGGCGCCCACGAGGACCTGACGTTCTTCGGCGCCGCCGCGAAGTGCTACGCCTCCGACGCCGCGATGGAGGTCACCACCGACGCCGTCCAGCTCCTCGGCGGCTACGGCTACACCCGCGACTACCCGGTCGAGCGCATGATGCGCGACGCGAAGATCACCCAGATCTACGAGGGCACCAACCAGGTCCAGCGCATCGTCATGGCCCGCAACCTCCCGTAAGCAGGCCCGCCTTCCGCACCCGAGCGCCCCGCCGGCACCAGCCGGCGGGGCGCTCGGCTTCCGTCCGGCCACCTGCCGGATCAGCCGCCGCGCGGGGCGGCGGGGGGTGTGAGAGAAAGGAAGGAAGGGACGGACCCTCCGGCGTGAGGAGATGACCGCCATGGCCGGGGACGTGACGCTGGCGAGCGAGACCAGGCGGGCCAGGTTCACCGGCGGTGTGCTGCTGCTGACCACCGTCGTCTTCTTCATCGCGCTGATCGGCGCGGACCCCGGCATCGAGGAGCACGACAACCGGGAGAGGTTCATCGACGAGGTGGCGAAAGTGGCCGACCGCGTCCCGTGGATCGGCATCGCCCTCGGCCTTCAGGCGGCGATGGCAGGTCTTGCCGTCGCGGTGGGTGTCGGCCTGTACCTGCTGGCGCGCCGACGGGCGCCCGGCCTGGCGCTCGGCGGCATGATCATGCTGCTGTTGTGGGGCCTCTTCTCCGCCCTGCAGGCGATGTTCGGCGGCGGCATGGTGATCGCCGCGCAGGACTACCTCGAACCGAGACTGATCGAGGCCGAGTCCGACGCGGTGCTCGAACTGCTCAACGTGATGAGCGTGCCGCACGTCATCTCGTTCCTGGCGACCTGGATCGCCCTCGCCCTGGCCGTCGGGGCCTTCTCCCTGGCGTACTTCCGCATCGCCCCGCTCGGCGGGCGCTGGTTCGGCTGGGTCGGTGTGGTGGCGGCTGTGGCGGTCCTGCTCTTCCCCGTGGGCTTCGCCCTGGAACCGCTGTTCGGGGTGCCGTTCGTGGGCGCGCTGGTGCTGCTGCTGTGGCTGGTCGGCTTCGGGATCTGGCTGATCGTCCGTGCCGAGCGCGTCGCCGCCGACGCCCTTGCCCTCCCGGAGGAGCCGGCGGGGCCGGCCGCTCCCGGTCGCCCCTCCAAGGGCGTCGCGTAACGGAGCCGCGGGACGGAGCCGCGTAACGGAATCGTCACCGTGCGGCGATCGGCCGGGAGGTCCGGCGCGGGCCGCGCCACCATCGTGGCATGCGACGGACAAGGCGAGTGGCGGCGGCGCTGGCCGCCGGTGTGCTGACGGTGGTGCTGGTCGGATGCGAGGCGGGCGACGACGGCGCCGGAGGCGGCGAGGCGTCGGCCTCCGCCACGCCGACGGCCGCGGAGGCGGCGTTGCCCGACCTGGTCGGCAAGGGTCTGCTGTCGGCCAGGGAGGCCGCCGGCGAGGCCGGTTTCGAGGAGGTCGGCTCGCACGACGCCCTCGGGCGGGCGCGCGGACAGGCGCTGCAACGCAACTGGAAGGTCTGCTTCCAGGAGCCGGCCGCCGGCCGGCACCCCGCCGACACCGAGGTGGACCTGGGCGTGGTGAAGCTCGACGAGGAGTGCCCGGAGAAGGACGGCGAGGTCGAGGAGGCCAAGGACTCCATGCCGGACTTCAGCGGCAAGTCGGCCCGCGCCGCCCGGCGTTCACTCGACGACTCGACCAGCATCGAGGTGCGCGACGTCTCGGGCGAGAAGCGAGTGGTGGTGATGGAGTCGAACTGGCGGGTGTGCGGGCAGAGTCCGGAGCCCGGCGCGAAGCTGACCGGGCAGCCGGTCCGGTTGGACGTGGTGAAATTCGAGGAGAAGTGCCCCTGATCCCCGCGCGGTCAACCGCCCACCCCGGGGCGGTTGTTCGGCGCGCCGTCGCCGTGCGGCGGTAGATCACCTCGTTCTGGCGCCGGGTCCGGACCGCCGCCCTCGCCACCAATGGCCGGGAGCAGGTCCAGCACCTCGGCGTCGCTCGCGGGGCGGGCGGACTCGGCGGCGCGGCGCAGCAACGCGCGGTCGACCGTCTCGGTCGGCGCCGAGATCGTCACGACGTGCCCGCCCTCGGGGAGGGCGTACGCGTGCTGCTCCCCCGTCCGCCGGTAGCGCAGCTTTCCCTCCTCCTCGCAGACAACCGGCGCCGCACAGTCGGCGGTGGTGAACACCGCACGGTCAACCGAGAGTTGCAGCGTCGCACCGCGCTGGTCGGAGTAGACGGCACCGTACCCGTCCCCGCCCGTGACGCCGACCGACTGCGGCACCACCCGGTGGCCGGGCAGCCGGAGGACGTAGACGAAGTCCCGCGTCACACCGTGCGCCCTGGCCCGCGCGTCGGCGCCGGCACCGTCCCCGCTGCCGCCCGGCACCTCGGTGCCGCACGCCGCGAGTGCCACCACGGCCAGCACCGCCCCCGCCGCCTCGCGGAACCGGAGGCGCCGAGCGGTGGCCACCAGGGTTCTCGCGGCCGGTAAGTGTTCCGTCATCACAGCTCCTGGAAGGGCGGGGCGTACGCGAAGTGGCCGCGCGCGCCGGGGTGGTGGGCGGTGAGCGTGCGGACCTGGAAGTACTCGCCCCACTCCGGTTCGGGTGCGGCGACGCCGTACTCGGCGGCCGCGCGGAAGCCGAAGCGGGCGTAGTAGGCGGGTGCGCCGAGCAGCGCGACAAGCGGCTCGTCGAGCGCGTCGGCGGCGCCGAGCACGGCGTGCATCAGGGCGCTGCCGACGCCGGTCCCCTGCCGGTCGGGGCGCACGGCGAGCGGCCCGAGGTCGAGCGCGGGAACAACCGGCCCGTCCTCCGGCGTGAGCAGCCCCCGGGTGCACACCACGTGGCCGACCGGCCGGCCCGTGTGGTCCACCGCGACAAGCGACAGCGCGGGCAGCCAGGCGTCGTCCGCCCGGAGCGCGTCCAGCAGCGCGACCTCCACGGGCACCTTCCCGCCGTCCTGCGCGAAGGCGGCGCCGACGACTTCCCGAACGGCGGCGACGTCGGCGTCCGTCTCCCGGCGGATCATCATGCGGGCAGTCTGCCACGCGACCCGCCTCGCCGGCGGACGGTTGTCACAGCCCCCGCCTAGCATGGCGATCACCGGGTGGGGAAAGCCCGGCGCGCGCCGTGGCGCGTGGTCGAAGACGGGGGGTTGAAGGGTGAGGGAAGGGCTCTACCGGGTTCGCAACGTGGGCAGCGGACTGCTCCTGGAGGTGTACGAGGGGCGCCCGGGGAACGGGGTCAACGTCCAACAGGGCCGGGAGCGCGAGGGCGCTTCGGCCGCCGGCCAGCTGTGGCGTCTCATACCCGTGCATCCGGGCAGCGCGCTGTACCACCTGGAGTGCGCCGCGAGCGGGAAGCGGCTGGACGTGGCGGGCGCCTCCGAGGAGCCGGGCGCCAACGTCCAGCAGTGGCGGGCGAACAACTTCGGCGCGCAGGAGTGGCTGTTGGAGGAGCACGTCGGCCACCCCGGAAGGTTCTCGCTGGTCAGCTATGTCAGCGGTCTCCTGCTGGAGGTCGCCGACGCCTCCACGGCCGACGGCGCCAACGTCCGCCAGGGCGAGGACACCGACACCCCCGCCCAGTGGTGGACCCTCGAACCGGCGCCGGCCCCGGCGCCGACCGGGGCCACGGGGACAGACCGGGCCCCGGCCGCGCGCTGAGCGGCGTCTCAGGGTTCGACTTGGTCGCGTTGGTCGAGTTGGTCGATGGTGGCGTGGGAGGCGGGGCGGGTGTCGGCGCGGGCCACCGCCTCCGCGTCGCGGAGGACGCGGACGGCGTTGTGCCAGGTCAGCTTGGCGAGGTCGGCCTCCGACCAGCGGCGGTCGAGGAGTTCGGCGATGAGGCGCGGGTAGCCGTCGACGCCTTCCAGCCCGTCGGGCAGGAAGCTGGTGCCGTCGTAGTCGCCGCCGACGCCGATGTGGTCGATGCCTGCGACCTCGCGCATGTGGTCGAGGTGGTCGGCGACGGTGGCGACCGTGGCGCGGGGGCGCGGGTTGCTGTCGGCGAAGGCGTGTTGGACCTTCATCGCGGCGGGGGTGGTCTCCAGGGGGTGGAAGCCGTGGGCGCGCATGTTCTCGTCGGCGCGCTCGGTCCACTCGATGGCGGCCGGGAGGATGAACTTCGGCACGAACGTCGCCATTGCCACCCCGCCGTTGGCGGGGAGTTGTTCGAGGACGTCGTCGGGGATGTTGCGGGGGTGGTCGCAGACAGCCCGGGCGGAGGAGTGGGAGAAGACGACGGGTGCGGTGGTGACGCGCAGCGCGTCGCGCATCGTGGTGGCGGCGACGTGGGAGAGGTCGACGAGCATGCCGCAGCGGTTCATCTCCCGTACGACCTCCTCGCCGAAGCGGGTGAGGCCGCCGTGGCGGGGTTCGTCGGTGGCGGAGTCGGCCCAGTCGACGTTGTCGTTGTGGGTGAGCGTCATGTAGCGCACGCCGAGCAGATGGAGTGCGCGCAGCGTGGCCAGCGAGTTGTTGATGGAGTGGCCGCCTTCGGCGCCCATCAGGGAGGCGATCCGTCCGCGGCCGCGGACGGCCTCCATGTCGTCGGCGGTGAAGGCGAGTTCGAGGTCGTCGGGGTAGCGGGCGGCGAGCTGGCGGACGGCGTCGACCTGTTCGAGGCAGGCGCTGACGGCGGTGTCGCCGGCGTAGTCGCTGCGGACGAAGACGGACCAGAACTGGGCGCCGACGCCGCCGGCCCGCAGCCGGGGCAGGTCGGTGTGCAGGCAGGCGGACTGGTCGGTGGAGATGTCCCGCTGGTCGAGGTCGTAGCGGACCTGCGCGCGCAGCGCCCAGGGCAGGTCGTTGTGGCCGTCGACGACGGGGTGTTCGGCGAGGAGCTGGTGGGCGCGCGTGAGGTGGTCGGTCACGTGCGTCCCCGCTCAGCTTCCGAAGCCGAAGCCGGCGCCGGTGATCTTGGTGCGCAGGCGGCGGCCCTTGTCGGTGGCCTGTTCGTTGAGTTCCTGCTGGAACTGGCGCATGCGGTCGCGGAGTTCGCCGTCGTGGGTGGCGAGGATGCGGGCGGCGAGCAGTCCGGCGTTGCGGGCGCCGCCGACGGAGACGGTGGCGACGGGCACGCCGGCGGGCATCTGCACGATGGACAGCAGGGAGTCCATGCCGTCGAGGTGCTTGAGCGGGACGGGCACACCGATGACGGGGAGGGGGGTGACGGAGGCGAGCATGCCGGGGAGGTGGGCGGCGCCGCCGGCGCCGGCGATGATCACCTTGAGGCCGCGGTCGGCCGCGGCCTCGCCGTAGCCGATCATCTCGCGGGGCATGCGGTGGGCGGAGACGACGTCGACCTCGTGGGGGATCTCGAACTCCTCCAGGGCCTTGGCCGCGGCCTCCATGACGGGCCAGTCGGAGTCGGATCCCATGACGATGCCCACGACGGGTGCGGCGGCGCTCATTCGGTAATCGTCCCTCGGAGGTAGTCGGCGGCGTGCCGGGCGCGTGCGCGCACGTCGGGCAGGTCGTCGCCGTAGGTGTTGACGTGTCCGACCTTGCGGCCGGGCTTGACGTCCTTGCCGTACATGTGGATCTTCAGCCCGGGGTCGCGGGCCATGCAGTGCAGGTAGGCACCGTACATG
>NZ_WMLF01000139.1 GCF_014156695.1 Streptomyces durbertensis
CACAGATATACACACCAGGACCTGCGATGAGCTTCTTCACCTGCTTCTGACTCTTCCCACAGAAAGAACACTTCAGCAGATCGCCACCATCACCGATGCGTGCCACGAGGTGCATCCCCTTCGCCTGCCGCACCGCCGGGTGTTGACGGTGCCTGGTCCTTGCTCTTCGACGGTACCGCGCCCCACCCGGGTCGTGGGCCGCTCTTGTGCGTTCTCGCTCACGTGGGTGGGCCGGTGCCCGGAGCGTCCGGCGGCCGGACGGCCCGCCGGGGCGGTCGAACGCCGACGGGCCCGTACGCGCGGTGACGTACGGGCCCGTCGGGTCGGATCCTGGTGTGGGATCAGGCCTCGGACTTCTTGTCGTCAGCCTTCTCGCCGGCCTCGGCGGCGCTGTCGGCGGCCTCGGCCGTCTCGTCGACGCCCTCGTTCTCGTCCTCGTCGTCGAGGTCCACGACGTCACCGTTGGTGTCCTTGACGGTGGCGGACTCGACGACCAGCGCCAGGGCCTTGCCGCGGGCGACCTCGCCGACGAGCATCGGCACCTGGCCGCCCTCGACGACCGCCTGGGCGAACTGGTCGGGGCTCATGCCGGAGGACTGCGCACGCCGCATGAGGTGCTCGGTGAGCTCCTCCTGGTTGACGTTCAGCTTCTCCTTGGCGACCAGCTCGTCGAGGATGAACTGGGTGCGGATGCCCTTCTCCGCCTGCTCCTTGAGCTCGGCGTCGAAGTCCTCCTCGGACTTGTCCTGCATCTTCAGGTAGGCCGCGAGGTCCATGCCCATCTGGGCGAGCTGGTGGTTGACCAGGTTGTGCTTGCGGGTGTTGACCTCGTCCTCGAGGAGCTTCTCGGGGATCGGCACCTCGGTCAGCTCGATGAGCTTCTCCAGCACCTGCTCCTGGGCCTTGGTTGCCTGCTCGTACTTGCGGCCCTGCGCCAGCCGCTTGCGGCTGTCCTCGCGCAGCTCGGCGATGGTGTCGAACTCGCTGGCCAGCTGGGCGAAGTCGTCGTCCAGCTCCGGCAGCTCGCGGGAGGAGACGGTGGTGACGGCGACGGTCACCTCGGCCTCCTTGCCGGCGGCGGAGCCGCCCTTGAGCTCGGAGGTGAAGGTGGCGGACTCGCCGGCGGACAGGCCGGTGACGGCCTCGTCGATGCCCTCCAGCAGCTCACCGGAGCCGATGGTGTAGTCGACGCCCTTGGCCACGCCGTCCGGCAGGACCTCGCCGTCGACCTTGGCCTCCAGGTCGACCTTCACGACGTCGCCCTCGGCGGCGGCCCGCTCCACGGCGGTGGTGGTGGCGAAGCGCTCACGCAGCTGCTCGACGGCCTTCTCGACGTCCTCGTCGCCGACCTCGGCGGCGTCGACGGTGACCTCGATGCCGGAGTAGTCCGGGATCTCGATCTCGGGACGGACGTCGACCTCGGCGGTGAACGCCAGCAGCTCGTTGTCCTTGAGCTCGGTGATGTCCACCTCGGGCTGGCCGAGCGGGTTCAGCTCGCCCTCTTCGACGGCGCTCTGGTACAGCTTCGGCAGCGCGTCGTTGACGGCCTCCTCCAGCACGGCGCCACGGCCGAAGCGCTGGTCGATGACCCGCGCCGGGACCTTGCCCTTCCGGAAGCCGGGCACCTGGATCTGCTGGTTGATCTTCTTGTACGCCGCGTCGAGGCTGGGCTTGAGCTCCTCGAAGGGCACCTCGACAGTGAGCCGAACCCGGGTCGGGTTCAGGGTCTCCACGGCGCTCTTCACGGTCGGTCTCCTTGGGGCTGACTGCTCGGTTACGTTTCTCGACACCATCGTGGCAGGTGCGATCCGCGGATCTCGATGCCGCGGGATCCTCCGCGAGGGCGTCAAGGCGGCCCCGTATGCGACTCGGAAGGCGGACACGACACAGGCACGCGCGTCACTCATAGTACGTGGTCGGGGTGGCCGGATTCGAACCGACGACCTTCCGCTCCCAAAGCGGACGCGCTACCAAGCTGCGCCACACCCCGTCGGTGCGAGAAGTAGCGTACATGCCGTACGATGCGTTGCGTGCCGTACCGGGCACCTCGACGGATTGGTCTATGATCATCCGGAGCGTGAGCGGCGGCCCACCGGGAGCGACCGGTGGTCGTCCGGGGTGACCGATGTCTCACGTGGCGCGTGCGGGCGTAGCTCAATGGTAGAGCCCCAGTCTTCCAAACTGGCTACGCGGGTTCGATTCCCGTCGCCCGCTCTTCACAGGTCCGAGGCCCGGGCCGCCGTCCCGCGACGGTGGTCCGGGCCTCGGCCGTTCCCGGGCCTCGGACGTTCCCACCGGCTCGGGGCGGCGTCGGGGCCGGGTGCGCGCCGGGTGGCCGGTGCGGGTGGTCAGAAGCTGATGTCGCTGATCGTGCGGGCGAGCGAGTCCATGAAGTTCTGGATGACCGGGGCCATGCCGGTGGAGGCGAGGAAGAAGCCGAACAGGGCCGCGACGATGGCGGGCCCCGCCTTGATGGAGCCGCTGCGGACCATCACCACGAGGACGATCGCCAGGAGCACCACGACTGACAGCGAAATGGCCACGATTGATCACACCTTCGGTCGGTTCGCCTGGCCACCGGTCCAGGCCGCCTGTTCGGTCGTCCCGCCGGCCGGACCATCGTGCCACCAAGTGGCCGACGCCGGCACCGTGATGGCGTCTCGTTGACAGACGTCGTGACCGCGGGCACCGGTTGCGGGTGCGACGCCCGTATGCGCGGCGGGTGTTGTGAGTCGCCTCATACCAACGGCCGGTGACGTGTGCGGGATCGCACGTTCCAGCGGGGATCGAACTCGTACATACGGGATTCTTAGGTCGGTCATATCCGCCTCATTCCTGACATCGTGAAACCTGGGCGGCGTTTACCCACCGCATCGGTGGGAAGACGAACGGATCTACGTTCGGACACGACAGGCAACCTGCCTGCGTGAATTTACGTCTGACAGGTTTCGGCACTATGGTGCGGCAGATGTTCCCAGCTGGTTATGAGCGAGCGCCCCTCCCACCGGCCCAGCCGGAGGGGGAGCAGAGTGCGAAGGTCGTGGACAGGGCGCCGAAGCCGCCTGTCAGGACCAGTGGGAGCGAACAGGGCAGAGCGCGCGACCCGTTCTTCGACAACGCGAAGTACCTCACGATCGTGCTCGTCGGCCTCGGCCACGCGTGGCTGCCGCTGCGTTCGGACAGCCGCGCGGCGGAGGCGCTGTACTACGCGCTCTACACCTTCCACATGCCGGCGTTCATCATCATCTCCGGCTACCTGTCGCGGAGTTTCGAGGCCAGGCCGGGACAGATCAAGCGGCTGATCACCGGCATCGCGATCCCCTACCTCGTCTTCGAGATCGCGTTCACCCTCTTCATCCGCGCGGTGGAGAACCCCGACCGGGAGTTCACGCTCCTCAACCCGGGCTACGCACTGTGGTTCCTGGTGGCGCTGTTCATCTGGCGGCTCACCGCGCCGGTGTGGAACGCGCTGCGCTGGCCGCTGCCGATCGCGCTGGTCATCGCGGCGGCCGCGACCACCTGCCCGGGCATCGGCAACGACCTGAACCTGCAACGGGTACTGCAGTTCCTGCCGTTCTTCGTGCTCGGCATGAGACTGCGGCCCGAGCACTTCGAGATGCTGCGCCGCCGGGAGTTGAAGGTGGCCGCGGTGCCGATCATGGCCGCCGCACTGGCCTTCGCCTACTGGGCGGTGCCGCGCATGAACAAGGACTGGTTCCTGCGGGACAACGCCGCCCAGGACCTCGGGGTGCCGTGGTGGGTCGGCGTGGTGATGACCCTGGCGCTCTTCGGCTGCGCGCTGCTGCTCACGGCCTGCTTCTTCTCCTGGGTGCCGACGCGTCAGACGTGGTTCACGACCCTCGGCGCCGGCACGATCTGCGCGTACCTGCTGCACGTCTACCCGATCCAGCTGTCCCGCATCTACGACTGGTACGCCATGCCGTGGGTGGACTCGCCGACGGGCCGGATCATCATCTCGGTGATCACCGCGGTGATGATGACGGCGCTGTGCACGCCGCCGGTGCGCCGGGCGTTCCGCTGGGTGATGGAGCCGAAGCTGGACTGGGCGTTCCGCCGCGACCCGCTCGACCAGGCCAGGGCCCGCGCCCGCGGCTGAGCGTCGGCGTCCGTCCGCACCCCCGGCTGGGACGTGCCCGGCCGGTCAGCTGCGGCTGATGAGGACCAGCGCGCGGTCGTCGTTGACGTCCTTGGCGACCTTCTCGATGAGGTGCCAGGCCGCGCCGCGGAAGCCGGTGGCGACGTAGGTCTCGGCGGCGCCGGTGAGCCGGTCGATGCCGTCCGCCAGGTCCCGCTCCGAGGTCTCCACCAGGCCGTCGGTGAAGAGCATCAGCACGTCGCCGGCGCGCAGACGGCCCTTGACGGGGTGGAACTCCACACCGTCGTAGACGCCGAGCAGCGGTCCGCCGGCGGACTTCTCCTCCCAGCGGCCCGACCCGGCGCTCAGCTGGAGCGCGGGCGGGTGGCCGGCGGAGAACAGCTCGTAGTCGCCGCTGTCGAGGTCGAGCACGAGGTGGATGGAGGTGGCGAAGCCCTCCTCCCAGTCCTGGCGCAGCAGGTAGGCGTTGGCCGCGGGCAGGAAGGCGTGTGGCGGCAGCGAGCCGAGCAGTCCGCCGAACGCGCCGGAGAGCAGCAACGCGCGCGAGCCGGCGTCCATGCCCTTGCCGGAGACGTCCGTCAGCACCACCTCGAGTGTGCGCCGCTCGGCGCCGGTGCGGGCCGCCACGACGAAGTCGCCGGAGAACGACTGGCCGCCGGCCGGGCGCAGCGACATCTCCCGGTGCCAGCCCTTGGGGAGCGACGGGAGCTGGCTCTGCACCCGCAGCCGCTCCCGCAGGTCGAAGAGCATGGTGCCGCCGCCGGTCCAGGGCACGCCGACCCGGGTGCGGAACTGGGCGATGAGCAGGCCCACGAAGCCGACCGCGGAGACGACGAGCACCGTTCCGGGGGTGACCCGGCCGGCGCCGTCGGCGTAGGGGCCGAGCAGGACGGACTCCACGACCAGCGCGCCGGCCGCCGCCGCGTACACGGCGAGCAGACTGATCGGGCGCAGCAGCAGGCCGCCTACGATCAGCGGCAGCACCAGCGCCTCGGGCGCCGCCCACAACGGGGCCGTGAGCGTCGCCCAGGCGAGCGCGGGCACACTGAGCAGCAGGGTCACGAGCACGACCCAGTCCGAGCCGTGCCCGCGGAAGTAGTCCACCGCGGACCGGCGCAGCAGAGTGCGGGCCCGGTGCAGTGCCTTGTGTATCCGGCGCAACCGGGCCGACGGGGGCTCCTTGCCCGTGCGACCAGCCATGTCGGGGACCTTAGCCGGGCTGTCGGGGGCGCGTCGATTCCCAACCCCACACCGTGGCATCCCCGTTCGAAAATGGTTCGCGGCACGCCCGTGGCCCCTGGTACGGATGGCTACATGAACACAGAGTTGAGGGTGCTGCGACCGGCCGACTGGAGCGAGTGGTTCCGTCATCTGTCGCGAGCCTTCGGTGAGGGCGAGGCCGACCCGGCGGAGGAGGCCGGTTGGCGCTCGGTGGTGGAGTACGAGCGCTCGCTGGCGGCGTTCGACGGCGACGAGTTGATCGGGACCTCCGGAACGTTCTCCTTCCGGATGTCGGTGCCGGGCGGCGCGCTGGTGCCGACGGGCGGGCTGACCATGGTGAGCGTGTCCGCGACGCACCGCAGACGGGGCGTGCTGAAGAGCATGATGCGGCGCCAGTTGGAGCTGTCCGAGGAGCGGGAGGAGCCGCTGGCGGCCCTCACGGCCTCGGAGCCGGACATCTACGGCAGGTTCGGCTACGGCCTGGCGAGCCAGTGGATGTCGGCGACCGTGGACACCGGGCGGGTCCGCTTCGCCGCGCCGGCGGATGCGGAGGACCTCCGGGTCCGCTGGGCAGACCCGGAGAAGTCGCTGCCCGAGTGCGAGGCGCTGTACGCGCGCGGACTCGCCGGGCGTCCCGGCTCGCTCGCGCGGTCGGAGGAGTGGGCGAGGGTCCAGGTGATCGACCCGCCGGGCGAACGCGCGGGCGCCTCGCCGCTGCGGTGCGTGCTCGTCGAGCGGGACGGGCGGCTGGTCGGCTACGCCCGCTTCAGCGTCACACCGCGCTGGGACGACGCCGGAGCCGACGGGCAGGTGAACCTGTGGGAGTTGGAGGCCGACGACCCGGCCGGGTACGCGGCGCTGTGGCGGTTCCTCGCCGGCGTCGACCTGACGTCGCGGATCGTCGCCGGGAAGCGGCCGGTGGACGACCCGATGCGGTTCCTCGCGTCCGACGTGCGGCGTTGCCGGCTGAAGCTGCGGGACGCGATGTACCTGCGGCCGGTGGACGTCGGCGCGGCGCTGGCCGCCCGCGGCTACCAGGCGCCGGTGGACGTCGTGTTGGACGTGGCGGACGACTTCCTGCCGCGGAACACGGGGCGTTGGCGGCTGGCGGGGGACCGGCGGGGCGCGGTGTGCGCACCCACCCGGGACACCGCCGACCTGTCGCTGGGCGTCGCCGAACTGGGCGCGGTCTACCTGGGTGGGAGCACGCTGACCGAGCTGGCGGCGGCCGGCCGGGTCACCGAGCTGCGGCCGGGCGCTCTCGCCGCGGCGTCGACGGCCTTCGGCAGCGATCGCGCGCCGTTCCTGGCGCACGGCTTCTGACCGTCGGACCGCGACGTTCGGGAGCATGGGAGCGTGTGCCCGGCGTACAGCTGATCCGCGCGCCCGCGCGGAGGGCCGTACGCCGGCGCGGGCGCTCAGCGGACCGTGCGCCGGGCGCGGGCGCCGAGTGCGGCGTCGCGCTCAGTTCGCCGCGCGGGCCGCCGGCTGGCAGCCGCCGCACCAGAAGAGGTTCCGCCCGGCGAGTTCGGCGATCGACACCGGCGTGCCGCACAGATGGCACGGCTGGCCGGTCCTGCGGTAGACGTACACCTCGCCGCCGTGGTCGTCCACGCGCGGCGGGCGGCCCATCGCCTCCGGCGTGTGCTCGGGGCGCACGGTGTCGATGCGGTTGTGCCGCACCCCCTCGCGCATCAGTTCCACGAGGTCGGCCCACACCGCCTCCCAGCGGTCGCGCCCGAGCTCCCGGCCCGGCAGCAGCGGGTCTATGCCGTGCCGGAACAGCACCTCGGCGCGGTAGACGTTGCCGACCCCGGCGACCACCTTCTGGTCGAGCAGCAGCGCGGCTATCGACGTCCGGCTGCGAGAGATCCGGCCGAAGGCGCGGTCCGGGTCGGCGTCGGCGCGCAGCGGGTCGGGGCCGAGGCGCTCGACCAGTTCACGCCGCTCGCCGTCGGTGATCAGCGCGCACTTCGTGGGCCCGCGCAGGTCGGCGTACGACTCCTCGCCGACCAGCCGCAGCCGGACGGTCGGCGCCGGGGTGACGGGCGCGCCGCTGCCGAAGTCGAGCTTGCCGAACAGCCCGAGGTGGACGTGCACCCAGCCTGCCGGGCCGAAGCCGAGCAGCAGGTGCTTGCCCACGGCGTCGGCGCTCTCCAGCGTGCGGCCGTCGAGCAGCGCGGCACCGTCGGTGAACCGGCCCTGCGGGCTGGACACGGCCACCGGCCGGCCGGCGAACCGCCGGCGGTGCTCCAGCGCGAGCCGGTGGATGGTGTGCCCCTCGGGCATGCCCCGCTCAGTCCTGCTGCGGGTGGTGGGCGGGAATGGGCGGCAGCTCGCCGGTGCGCTCGTAGTCGGAGAGCATCGCGATGCGCCGCTCGTGCCGCTCCTCGCCGGTGAAGGGGGTGTTGAGGAACAGCTCGACGAAGCGCTCGGCCTCCTCGACGGTGTGCATCCGGCCGCCGATGCTGATCACGTTGGCGTTGTTGTGCTCCCGGCCGAGCGCGGCGGTCTGCTCGCTCCACGCGAGCACCGCGCGGACGCCCTTGACCTTGTTGGCGGCGATCTGCTCGCCGTTGCCGGAGCCGCCGATCACGATGCCGAGGCTGTCGGCGTCGGCGGCGGTCCGCTCGGCCGCGCGCAGACAGAACGGCGGGTAGTCGTCCACGGCGTCGTAGAGGTGCGGCCCGCAGTCGACGGGCTCGTGGCCGTTGTCCTTCAGCCACTGGACGAGGTGGTTCTTCAGTTCGTAGCCGGCGTGATCGGAGCCGAGGTAGACGCGCATGCGACGAGTGTGCCACGGCGCCCGCGCCGGTCATGCGACGGTCCCCGCGCCGGTCACGCGACGGCCCCGCACCGGTCCCGCGCCCGGCCGGGGAGGCTGCACGGCGTCGGCGGGCGGCTCCGTAGACTGGCCGGTGTGAGCGACACCCCCAGCACCCCAGGACCGGACGACCCCGACGCCCAGCCGGACGATCTCGGACAGCTCGGACAGTTCGAGGAGATCGTCGGCGCGGAGACCGACCGCGACCCCGACCTGGCCGTCATCGAGGCGGGCAGCCGCACGCTGCGGACCCAGGCCGGGCCGCCGAAGGGCGACGGTGTGCCCGCCCGGCCCGCCGACCCGGAGGCCGACCGGGCGCTGCGCGAGGTGGAGAAAGAGCTGTACGGGCGGTGGCCGGAGACCCGCATCGACCCGTCGCTCGACCGCATCCGGGCGCTGATGGACGTGCTGGGGGAGCCGCAGAAGGCCTACCCGACGATCCACATCACCGGCACCAACGGCAAGACGACCACCGCGCGGATCATCGAGGCCCTGCTCGGCGCGTTCGAGCTGCGGACGGGCCGGTACAGCAGCCCGCACGTCCAGTCGATCACCGAGCGCATCAGCGTGGACGGCGCGCCGCTGCCCGCCGAGCGGTTCATCGAGACCTACCGCGACGTGCAGCCCTTCGTCGAGATCGTCGACGGCCAGCAGGGCCACCGGCTGTCGTTCTTCGAGGCGATGACCGGCATGGCGTACGCCGCCTTCGCCGACGCCCCGGTGGAGGTCGGCATCGTGGAGGTCGGCATGGGCGGGCGGTGGGACGCCACCAACGTCATCGACGCCCAGGTCGCCGTGGTGACGCCGATCGACCTGGACCACACGGACCGGCTGGGCGCCACGCCCGCGGCCATCGCCGAGGAGAAGGCCGGCATCATCAAGCCGGGCGCCACCGTGGTGATGGCGCAGCAGCCGGTGGACGCCGCCTCGGTGCTGCTGAAGCGGGCAGTCGAGGTGGACGCCACGGTCGCCAGGGAGGGCATGGAGTTCGGCGTCGTGAGCCGGGAGATCGCGGTGGGGGGGCAGCTGCTCACCCTGCGCGGGCTCGGCGGCGAGTACCCGGACGTCTTCCTGCCGCTGCACGGCGAGCACATGGCCCACAACGCCGCCGTCGCGCTCGCCGCGGTGGAGGCGTTCTTCGGCATCGGCTCCGAGCACGACCGCACGCTCGACCAGGACACCGTGCGGACGGCGTTCGCCTCCGTCACCTCGCCCGGACGGCTGGAGCTCGTCCGCACCAGCCCGTCCGTCCTGCTGGACGCCGCCCACAACCCGGCGGGCGCCCGGGCGACCGCCGCGGCCGTCTCCGAGGCGTTCGGCTTCAGCCGGCTGATCGGGGTCGTCGGCCCCAGCGGCGACAAGGACGTGCGCGGCTTCCTGGAGGTCATGGAGCCGCTGCTCGCGGAGGTCGTGGTGACCCGCAACACCACGCCCCGGGGCATGGACGTCGACGAACTCGCCGCGCTCGCGGTCGAGGTGTTCGGAGAGGAGCGGGTGCGGGTCGAGCCGCGCCTGGACGACGCCCTTGAGGCGGCGATCACCCTCGCCGAGGAGGAGGACGAGTACGCCGGGGCCGGGGTGCTCGTGACGGGTTCGGTGATCACCGTGGGCGAGGCCCGCGTGCTGCTCGGGAGGGACCGCTGATGCGCACCCTGTGTTCGTCCACGCTGATCGGCGAGTTCTTCGTGATCGGCTTCGCCGGGCTGGTCGCCATGCAGCTCAGCGACCACTCCACGGTCACGGTGTGGACGGTGTGCGGCATCGCCATGGCGCTGTGCCTGCTGCTGTGCGGGATGATCGGGCGGCGCGGCGGACTGGAGCTCGGCTGGGCCCTGCAGGGCGGGCTGATCCTCTCCGGCTTCGTGGTGCCGACGATGTTCTTCCTCGGCGCGGTCTTCGCCGGCCTGTGGTGGGCGTCCATCCACTTCGGCCGGAAGATCGAGGAGGCCAAGGCGAGGTTCGCCGCCCAGGCGGGCTGACCGGCCGCGCCAGCCGGGGGTGTCCTGCCGGGGCCCGGCGCCCCGCCCGCACGGCCGCACCCGTACGGGCGGTAATCTCAGCGTGCTTTTGTCCCTAAGGTTCCAGGAGCCGTCCATGAGCCAGCGCACCCTCGTCCTCCTCAAGCCCGACGCGGTCCGCCGCGGTCTGATCGGTGAGATCGTCGGCCGTATCGAGAGCAAGGCGGACTGGCGGATCACCGCGATGGAGCTGCGCACGCTCGACCGCTCGACGCTGGAACAGCACTACGCCGAGCACCAGGGCCGCCCGTTCTACGAGCCGCTGGTGGAGTTCATGGCTTCCGGTCCGTCGGTGGCGCTGGTCGTCGAGGGGGAGCGCGTCATCGAGGGCGTGCGCACCCTGGCCGGCCCGACCGACCCGATCCAGGCCGCGCCCGGCACCATCCGCGGCGACTACGGCACGATCGTGCGGGAGAACCTGATCCACGCCTCGGACTCGACGGAGTCCGCCGAACGGGAGATGAAGATCTTCTTCCCCGGCCTGGTCTGACGGACGCCGCCGCCCGCCCGCCGGCCCCCGGCGGGCGGGGTACGTCCCGGGACACGCCGAACGTCCCCGGGGATGCCCCGCCCTGACGGTGGGAAGGGGAGCGGGAACGAACCCGACAGGCGAACCGGGCGGGGAACGAATCACCCGGACGCGACGTCATCAGTAGGGAGGAGTGCCCCCGTTGCGCTGACAATGGCGTGAGTACCCCCGCGCCGCGTTCGTTCGAACGTGACTACCATGGAGGCTTCTCTTAGGACCGACGCTCGGCGAGCCTCAG
Organism: Streptomyces durbertensis; assembly: GCF_014156695.1. GTDB lineage: Bacteria > Actinomycetota > Actinomycetes > Streptomycetales > Streptomycetaceae > Streptomyces > Streptomyces durbertensis. The sequence goes on from NZ_WMLF01000139.1 coordinate 10,948, forward strand.
CGCAACCTGCCCTCCTCCTCCCTCACCGCTCCTGCTGGAAGGCCAGACGTATCCTCATGGCGAACAACATGTCCTTCATCGGCCGTGACATGGCTGTCGACCTCGGGACCGCCAATACGCTGGTGTACGTCAGAGGTCGCGGCATCGTCCTGAACGAGCCCTCGGTGGTCGCGATCAACACGAACACCGGCGGCATCCTCGCCGTCGGTGCCGAGGCGAAGAAGATGATCGGCCGCACGCCGGGCAACATCGTGGCGGTCCGGCCGCTGAAGGACGGCGTCATCGCCGACTTCGAGATCACCGAGCGCATGCTCAGGTACTTCATCCTCAAGATCCACAAGCGTCGCTACCTGGCCCGCCCGCGTGTCGTGGTGTGCGTGCCGTCCGGGATCACGGGTGTCGAGCGCCGTGCGGTCATCGAGGCCTCCACCCAGGCCGGTGCCCGCCAGGTGCACATCATCGAGGAGCCGATGGCAGCCGCGATCGGCTCCGGCCTCCCGGTGCACGAGGCCACCGGCAACATGGTCGTCGACATCGGCGGCGGCACCACCGAGGTCGCGGTGATCTCGCTCGGCGGCATCGTCACGGCCCAGTCCATCCGGGTGGCAGGCGACGAGCTGGACAACGCGATCATCCAGCACGTCAAGAAGGAGTACAGCCTCCTGCTCGGCGAGCGCACCGCCGAAAGCATCAAGATCACCATCGGTTCGGCGTACGACCTGGAGAAGGACGAGCACACCGAGATCCGCGGCCGCGACCTGGTCAGCGGACTCCCCAAGACGGTGGTGATCTCCGCCGCCGAGGTGCGCAAGGCCATCGAGGAGCCGGTGAACTCCATCGTCGACGCGGTCAAGACCACGCTCGACAAGTGCCCGCCCGAACTCTCCGGCGACATCATGGACCGGGGCATCGTGCTGACCGGCGGCGGCGCACTCCTGCGCGGTCTGGACGAGCGGCTGCGCGAGGAGACGGGCATGCCGATCCACATCGCCGAGGACCCGCTGGACTCCGTGGCCCTCGGCTCCGGCAAGTGCGTCGAGGAGTTCGAGGCGCTGCAGCAGGTGCTGGACTCGCAGCCGCGTCGCTGACGGCGACGGCCCACGGCCGGCGCGCGCGGCGGCACGCGGCGCGCGCCGGAGGTGCCACCACCGACGCGCCGCGCGGGTCTAGTCTGCTCCCACAC
>NZ_WMLF01000014.1 GCF_014156695.1 Streptomyces durbertensis
GGCTCGGGCCGGGCGCGGTGAGCGCCGGGTCGCCGCGCAGGATCGCCTGCTCCAACGTGCGGGTCTCCTCGCCCGGTTCGAGTCCCAGCTCGTTCACCAGCTCCTGGCGGGTCGTGCGGTAGGCGGCGAGGGCGTCCGCGGTGCGGCCGCAGCGGTAGAGGGCGAGCATCAGCTGGCGGGTGAGGCGTTCGCGGAGCCGGTGGCGGCGGGCGGCGGCGCCCAGTTCGTCGACGATCTCCTCATGGCGGCCGAGGGTGAGGGCGAGTGCGAAGTGCTCCTCGGCGGCGGTCAGGTGCAGTTCCTCCAGTCTGGGCTGCTCCACCGCGCGCAGCGGGGTGTCGCCGAGGTCGGCCAGTGGGGTGCCGCGCCACAGCGCGAGCCCTTCGGTGAGCAGCCCGGCGGCCTCGGCCGGTTCGGTGGCCGCCAGCTCACGCGAACGGAGCAGCAGGGCCCGGAATCTGCCGAGGTCGGTCTCGTCGCGGTCGGCGACGAGCAGGTAGCCGCCGGCCTGGGTGCGGATGCGCCCCTCGGGCAGCAGCCGGCGCAGCCGCATGACGTAGTTGCGGGTGGTGGTGCGCACGTTCGCCGGGCGCTGCCGGCCCCACAGCAGCTCGGCCAGCTCCCCGACCTGCGCCACCCGGCCGGGGCGTAGGACAAGCGCGGCGAGCAGTGTCCGCAACATGGGTGCGGTAACCGGCAGTTCGTCACCGTGGTCGTCGACCACGGCCAGCGGGCCGAGGATCCTGAACTCCATGGACACCTCCGCGGCGTCGCTCGTGGTCGCGACCGCCCGGGCGGCGGTCCGCTGTCCCTGGGTACCGACTCCCGGGAGTATCGCGATCTTGTCCGGTCGTACCCAACCGTAGGCGTTGTTCTGTCCACGGATCGTGACCCTCCCGGCACAGTGCCCGCGTCTCGTGCGCGTCGGCGCGCGGCGCCCCGGGCGGCGGGGCAGGCTTGGGTGGTCGGCGGTGGGACACGGTGAGAGTCGGGAGGTGGCAGGGGATGGCTGGGCAGCCGGAAGGCGGGCCGCTGCGGTGCCTGGTGACGGGGGCCACGGGCTACCTGGGCGGGAGGCTGGTGCCCGAGCTGCTCGCGGCCGGTCACCGGGTGCGGTGCCTGGCGCGGACGCCGGGGAAGCTGCGCGACCACCCGTGGGTCGGCGACGTGGAGGTGGTGCGCGGCGACGTCCTCGACGAGGAGTCGCTGCGCGAGGCGATGCGGGACGTCGACGTGGCGTACTACCTCGTGCACTCCATGGGCGGTCCGGACGACTTCGAGCGGACCGACCGGCGGGCGGCCCGGATGTTCGGCCGCGCCGCGCGGGCGCGCGGGGTGGGCCGGATCGTCTACCTGGGGGGCCTGACGCCCTCCTCGGTGCCGGAAGGGCAGCTCTCGCCGCATCTGCGCTCCCGGGCGGAGGTGGGGCGGCTGCTGCTGGAGTCCGGGGTGCCGACGACGGTGCTGCGGGCCGCCGTGGTGCTCGGCTCCGGCTCCGCGTCGTTCGAGATCCTGCGGTACCTCACCGAGCGGCTGCCGGTGATGGTGACACCCGGCTGGGTGCGCACCCGGCTGCAGCCGATCGCCGTGCGGGACGTGCTGCGCTACCTGGTGGGCAGCGCGGGGATGCCGCGCGAGGTGAACCGGGCCTTCGACATCGGCGGGCCGGAGGTGGTCACCTATCGGGAGATGATGCGCAGGTACGCGGCCGTCGCCGGGCTGCCGCGCCGGCTCATCGTGCAGATCCCGCTGCTCACACCGAAGTTGTCGAGCCTGTGGATCGGTCTTGTCACCCCGGTGCCCGCGTCCCTCGCCCGTCCGCTCGCGGAGTCGCTGCGCTGCGAGGTGGTCTGCGAGGAGCAGGACATCCTCGGGTACGTGCCGGACCCGCCCGAGGGCCGGACCGGCCTCGATGAGGCGCTCGCGCTGGCTCTGCGCCGGGTCAAGGACGCCGACGTCGCCACCCGCTGGTCGTCCGCGGCGGTGCCCGGCGCGCCCAGCGACCCGCTGCCCACCGACCCGGACTGGGCGGGCGGCAGCCTCTACACGGACGAGCGGGAGCTGGTGGTGCCCGCCTCGCCGGAGGCGCTGTGGCAGGTGATCGAGGGCGTCGGCGGGGAGAACGGCTGGTACTCGCTGCCGCTCGCGTGGGCGGTGCGCGGCTGGCTGGACCGGATGGTCGGCGGGGTCGGGCTGCGCCGGGGCCGCCGTGACGCGCAGCGGCTGCGGGTCGGCGACTCGCTGGACTTCTGGCGGGTGGAGGAGATCGAGCCCGGCCGGCTGCTGCGGCTGCGCGCCGAGATGCGGCTGCCGGGCCTGGCCTGGCTGGAGATGTACTGCGAGCGGGACGAGCGGGGTCGGACGCGCTACCGGCAGCGGGCGCTGTTCCATCCGCACGGGCTGTCGGGGCAGGCCTACTGGTGGGGTGTCTCGCCGTTCCACGCGGTGGTCTTCGGCGGGATGGCCCGCAACATCGCCGGGGCGGCGGTCAAGCAGGAGGCGGCCGCGCCCGCCCGTTGACCGGCACGGGCGGGGCGGCCCGTGCCGCGCGGGGGCCTCAGAGTTCGTCTTCCTCGACCGTGTGCACCGCGGCCTCCTCCGCCGAGGCGGCGGCGCCGTCGACGCCGACGTCCTCGGCGACCAGGTCCTTCTCCCGGTCGGTCCGCACGCCCTCGTCCTGGGCGACCAGCCGGCCGCTGCGGCGGTCTCCGACCTCGGCGTCGCGCGGTTCGCCCTCACCGCCGGGCACGTCGCCGACCCCGTCCCCGGCGGGTGCGGCCACGTCGGGTTCCTCCCTGGCCAGGCGGCCCTCCAGCGGTTCCCGCTCGTGCTGCTCGGCCGCCGTGGTGCCCCAGCTCTCCGCGGCGAGCGGCTTCTCCGGGGGTGAATAGCCTTCCTCGATCGCCGGGTTGGCGCCCCGCTCGACCAGCGAGTCCTCCGGGTCCAGCTGGGCGGCGTCGTCCTCGACCTCCCAGCCCTGCGGGCGCTCCTCCGGCTGGTACACCTCGTCGCCCATCGGGGCCTGCTCGGCGCCGGTGTCGCGCGCGGCCGTCTCAGGATTCTCGGAGTTCATGCCTCTCTCCGTCCGACAGCGGTTGGTGATCTTCGGGTACACCGGTTCGTGTGCCCACAAACCCGTCGGACATCCCCGGACCGGTCCGGCCGGCACCAGAGGCGGAGTCGGTGGGGGCGGCCGCGGGGGTAGCGCGGCGGCCGAGCAGTTCCGACGCGTGCCACAGCAGGGCGTAGGCCAGCAGTGCCACCGCCAGCGCCGCGCCGCCGCCCTTGGCCAGCCCGGACAACAGGTACTCCAGCCGCTCCCCCGGGGTTCCCTGGCCGGGACGCCGTACGACCTCCAGCACCCCGCCGAACAACGCGGCGGCCGCCAGCCCGCTCAGCACCAGGCCGTTCGCCCGGGACGGCCGGGTGGCCCGTTCCGCCGGGCCGAGGCGGTTGCGGCGCCAGGCGCGCGCGACCCACCAGAGCAGCACCGCGCCGCCGGCCAGGGTGCTCAGGTGCTGCAGCAGCCGGGCGACGTCCAGCCCCGCGACCACGTCGGCGCGCATGAAGGCGTAATGGCGCACGACGTAGCCGTCCCAGTGGGTGAAGGAGTCCCACAGCACGTGGGTGAGTGCTCCGAGCGCCGCCGAGACGAGCACCCACGGCAGCAGCCGCGCCCGTTCGGCGGCCGTCCGCCCGGTCGCCACGCGCGACGGGCGCAGCGGCAGCAGGGCGGCGACCGGGCGGCGGACCGTCCAGTAGAGCGCCAGCAGCGCCAGCGCCAGCAGCAGGTCGAGGCGGAGGATCCCGAGGAGGGAGTGCGTCTCGGTGGCGTTGACGAAGTCCCGGTACCAGGACTGCGCGGAGACCGGTACGTCCAGGAAGTACGGCACGTCGGGCGCCATCGCGCCGGCGACCAGCGCGGCGGGGACAAACGGGCGGCGGAAGAGCGGCAGGACCGCCGCGGGGTGGCACAGGGTGAAGGGCACGACGGTTCCTCGTGGGCGGGTGAAGGGGGGTCGCGGTGCGCGGGCGGCCCGCGGGCCGCCCGCGCGGCTCAGTCGGTCGACGCGCGGGGTCGGCGCAGCAGCCTGATCAGGGCGGCCGGCAGCACGGCGAGCGGGAGCAGCGCCAGGCCGGCGAGCACCGGGCCCGGCTGCCCCGCCCACATCCAGTGGCTGAGGGCCGCCAGCGGGGCGCAGGCGAGCGCCATGGCGGTCATCTCGCGGACGCCGTTGCTCCGGGAGCGGACGGCGAGCACGCCGCCGGTCACCGCGAGGACCAGCAGCGGCCAGGCGCCGTAGTCGGTGGTGACGCCGAGCAGTCCGGCGTGCAGGGCGGCCACCGGCAGCCAGGCGGCAAGCGCCACCAGTCCGGCCGTCCGGGTCGCGGCCGCGGCGGGCGGCGCGTCCGGCGGGCACGCCCAGACGACCACGGCCGCCAGCACGGCGGCGGCCGTGGAGAGCATCACGGGGTCGTTGTGCACGCCCTGGAACACCAGCATGGCCAGCGCCGAGGCCAGCAGCCCCAGGGAGGTCAGCCGGGCGCCGGGCGCCCACCGCCCGGTGAACGCGGTGACCGCGCCGACCAGGACCAGCAGGTGGGTGGCGGCGAGCAGCCCGTCCGCGACGCCCAGCTCCAGGCTGGTGAACGGGAAGGCGCCCGCCCCGTGCGCCGCCCATCCGACCCACATGCCGGAGAGCCACCAGGCGAGCCGCACCGCGGTGGCGACCGCGGCGGCGGCCACCGCGTAGGGCGCGGCGATCATCAGCACCGCACCGAGGGGGCCGGCGGAGCCGAGCCCGAGCCGCAGCCGTACCGCGTGGCCGGCGATCCCGGCCGCCTCGCGCAGCCGGACGGTGGCGGACGCGCCGCGCGTCGTCTCCCGGTACACGTCGGCGATCTCCGGGCCGTAGTCGCGGCGGTAGGCGGCCGGGTAGAGCCGCAGCAGCCTGTCGATCATGACGTCGCCGCCGAGGGCCTCGGCGAGCCGGCGGCACCGGAGCCGAACACCCCGAGGCGCCGGCTGGCCTCCCGCGCCGTGGCCGCCAGCCGCTCGGCCTCCCCGGCCAGCCGTTCCCTGCCCTCGTCGGAGAGCGCGTAGAGGCGGCGCAGCCGGCCGTCCACGACCTCCTCGCGGTGCACCTCGATCAGTCCCTGCTTGAGCAGCCGCTCCAGCGCGCCGTAGAGGGTGCCGGTGCGCATGGTCACCTGGCCGTCGGAGATCTTCCGGATCTCCTGGGTGATCGCGTAGCCGTGGCGGGGCTGGTCGGCGAGCGCGGTCAGCAGCAGCAGCGTCGGTTCCTGCATCACACGTGGAGTCATGTCGACAATATATGTCGCCCAACGACATATGCGCAATGCCGACCCGTCGCGAGCCGCCGGCCGGCCGGCGGATACCCTGTCCGAGCAGCCGGTTCGCGCCGCCAGCCGGGCGGACGCGTCGCAAGAGGGAACCCGGTGGGAGTCCGGGACTGCCCCGCAGCGGTGAGTGGGAACGACCGCCGTCAACAAGCACTGGAGACGATCCGGGAAGCGACGGCCAGTAGGTGTCCGGCCCTTTCCGGGCGCGTCCACGAGTCCGAAGACCTGCCGGCCGCCCGCGCGCCGCACCGAAGGCGCGCGGCCCCGCCGACGGCCCGGGCGCGCGACCCGCGCCGGCCCCGACGGCGACTTCCCTCGACTCGCGAAGGAGAGTTGACGTGGCCGACACGACCACCGCCCCGACCACCGCATCCACCGCCGGACCGACCGCCCCGGCGAAGACCCCGGCGGACTCCCGCGTCACGCTCGCGCACATCATGAGCGAGCACGACACCAACCTCTACGGCACGATCCACGGCGGAGTCGTGATGCGCCTCATCGACGACGCGGCCGCCGCGGCCGCCGGCCGCCACGCGGACGGCCCGGCGGTGACCGCGTCCGTGGACGGCATGAGGTTCCTCGCCCCGGTCCGCGCGGGCGACCTGCTCAGCGTGCACGCCGAGTTGGAACGCGCGGGCCGCACGTCGATGACCGCCTCGGTGCGGGTGACCGCCGAACGCTGGAACGCCTCGGGGCCGGCGGCCGATGTCGCCACGGCACGCCTCACCTTTGTCGCGATCGACGCCGAGGGCCGGCCGCGCCCCGTCCCGGCGCTGACCGCCGGGACCGCGTGACCCGGCGGCGGGGGCGGACGCCCGAGCCGCCCCCGCCGGCCGGCACGGACGGGGCGCCGCGGCCACCGCTCGCCGACGCGGACGGGCGCCGCGCCTTCTCCGACGCCCGCACCTTCTCCGGCGTCTGCCACGGCACGCTCGGCGAACTCTTCCAGGGCCCGCTGCGGTTCGCGGGCCGCCCGGAGATCGCGCTGGTCTCCTTCCCCGTCGACCGGCACGCCTGGCGCCACTTCACCACGGACCCGACCGCCGCGCCGGGTCCTCTCCCGCCCGGCGAGCGGTCCGCCCTGGCGGCCGAGATCTTCCTGCGGCACCACCACCTGACGATGCCGCCCGGCCGCTGGCACGCCCACTCCGAACTGGCCGTCGGCGTGGGCATGGCCAGCTCCACGGCCGACGTCGTGGCCACCCTGCGCTGCCTGTTCCGCGTCTTCGACCTGCCCTACGACCGGCGGCTGGTCCTCGACACGCTCTCCCGCGTCGAGCGGGCGGACAGTGTGTTCCTGGAGGAGTTCGCGCTGTACCTCAGCGGCGCCCACCGCGTGGTGCGCCGCCTGGGCTCGGCCGTCGGGTTCCACACCGTGTACCTGGTGGAACCGGCCCTCGTGGACACCCACGCCGTCACCCCGCGGCTCACCGCGCACTACCGGCGGCACGAGGCGCCGTACGCGGACTGCCTGCGGGACATGCTGGAGGCGTTCGAAGCGGGCGACCCGGCCGCCGTGGCGCGCGCGTCGACCACCAGCGCGACTCTCTCCCAACAGGTGTTGCCCAAGCGCGACTTCGAGACACTGCTCGATCACCGGGCCGAGTTCGGCGCGGACGGGATCTTCGTCGCGCACACCGGGTCGGTGCTCGGCTACCTCTTCACCCGCCGCCCCTCCCCCGCCCTGAAGGGAGAGCTGTCCGCGTTCTTCCACTCACTCGGGCACCAGTGCTCGTTCGCCCGGACGGGATACGGGTGAGCGCCCCGGGGTCGATGCGGGACGCCGGGCGCGGGCTCAGCCGAAGAGGCTGCGCACCCTGATCGTGTGCACCGGCCGCTCCTCGCCCGGCGCGCCCCGGACCCGCCGCTGCTCACGCCGGGCCGCCCGGGAGGGCTTCGCCCGGGCCCGGGGCGCCGACTCCGCCCCGCCGCTCTCACGCCCGCCGCTCTCACGCCCGTCGGCGCGCACCGGCAGTACGTCGCCGGCGGACTCCGACGCCGCGCGCTCGGCTTTGTCTCCGGCCGTCATGACTGCCTCGGAGCCTCAGAGGGAGACGGCGTTCCAGTCCCGTGGGACGCCCGACGCGCCGCCCTCGCGCACCGCCTCCACCACGGCCTGGTGGAGGTTCCGGCTGTCCGCCTCGGACTGGCATGCCACCGGGCTGCCGCTCATGGTGTACCAGTCCGACGCGCCGCTGTACTGCACGGCAACGTAGGCCTGGGACCCGTCCCAGGTGGTGTGCACGGTCACGTCACCGGTCATGACGCCGAGTTCGTCGCTCCGTACACCTGCCGACCCGGTGAACACGTTGGTTGTGGTCCACGACGCCCAGGCCATGTCGATCACCCCTTCGCACCTCGCCGTACTTCATCGTGACAACAATCCTCCATGAGCGGTATTCCGGACTTCCAGAGGTTTGACGGATAAACCGCTCTTCTTTGCCGTTTTCGCGTCAGTCACCACTCCCCTACCACCTCCTTCTCACACGGTGGTTCCGATCAGTCACTTTCCGTCTCCTCGAGATCCGCCGCGACGTGGTGCGCCCACGACCTGACCCGCTCGGGATCGCGGAAGTCCCCGCCGTGCCCGCGGCGCACCAGTTGACGGGCGAACCAACCCGGGGTCTCCGTGGTGACGCTCCCGCCGAAGGTGACGTGCTCGCGGGCGCCCAGCCGGGCGGCCAACCGCTTCACACCCGGCGCGGGCGGCACCTCGCCCCTGGTCGCCGAGTCGTCGATCGGCCCGCTGCTGAACAGGAACACCGGACGATCCGCCAGTTCCCCGCCGTGCCGGCGGGCGAAGCGACGTGCGTCCCCGTGCCACCGGCCGGCGTACAGCGCGCCGCCGAGCACCACCGCGTCGTAGTCCGCGACGTCCTCCGCCTTGCCCGCCGGCACGACGTCGGCCTCGCAGCCGTCCGCGCGCAGGGTGGCGCCGATCTGTTCGGCGATGCCGGCGGTCGACCCGTGCCGACTGCCGTACGCCACCAGTACCCGTGTGGTCATCTCACTCTCCTCCTTCGTTGCCTTCGTCCGTGCCGTCCGCCGGGGCTTCGACCCGACGGGCTCAGAGGCGTCGCTCCGCCTCGGCCACATGGCGCTTGACCGCGGCGAAGCTGTCCGGCGCCACGGACACCGAGTTGATGCCCGCGCGCACCAGGAACTCCGTGAACTCCGGGTCGTCGCTCGGTCGCTGTCCGCACAGGCCGACCGTGCGGCCCGCCGCGTGCGCGTCCCGGATCAGGGACTCGATGCTGCGCGTGACCGCGGGGTCACGCTCGTCGAAGACCTCGGCCAGCGCCTCGGAGTCCCGGTCGACTCCGAGGGTCAGCTGCGTGAGGTCGTTGCTGCCGACGGAGAACCCGTCGAAGCGCTTCGCGAACTCCCGTGCCAGCACGATGTTGGACGGGATCTCCGCCATCACCATCACCCGCAGCCCGTTCGCGCCGCGCCGCAGGCCCTGCTCCGCCATCACCTCCAGCACCCGGTCCGCCTCGGTCAGCGTGCGGCAGAACGGGATCATGACCACGACGTTGGTCAGGCCCATCTCGTCCCGCACCCGACGCAGCGCGCGGCACTCCAGCGCGAAGCCCTCCCGGTAGCCCTCGGCGTAGTAGCGGCTCGCGCCGCGCCAGCCGATCATCGGGTTGTTCTCGACGGGCTCGAAGGGGCCGCCGCCGAGCAGCCGCGCGTACTCGTTGGTCTTGAAGTCGCTCGTCCGCACGATCACCGGGTCCGGCCAGCGGGAGGCGGCGATCCTGGCCACCCCTTGGGCGAGCCGGTCGACGAAGTACTCGGCGCGGTCCTCGTAGCCCTCGGTGAGCGCGTCGAGCCGGGCGCGGTCGTCCTCGTCCAGCCGCCCGGGGTGCAGCAGCGCCATCGGGTGGGCGCGGACGTGGTGGGCGACGATGAACTCCAGCCGGGCCAGACCGACACCGTCCGCGGGCAGCCGCCACCAGCGCATCGCCGCCGCCGGGTCGGCCAGGTTGAGCATCACCTTGGTCCGGGTCTCCGGCAGTTCCGCGAGGTCGATGTGGGACTCCTCGTAGGCGAGCAGGCCCGGGTAGACCCGCCCTTCGTCGCCCTCGGCGCAGGACACGGTGACCTCCCGGCCCTCCGCGAGGACCCGGGTGGCGTCCCCCGTCCCGACCACCGCCGGCACGCCCAGTTCGCGGCTGACGATGGCCGCGTGGGACGTCCGGCCGCCGTGGTCGGTGACGATCGCCGAGGCACGCTTCATGACCGGTTCCCAGTCCGGGTCCGTGATCGAGGTGACGAGCACCGCGCCGGCGGGGAACTCGTCGAGGTCCACCGGGGCGTCCAGCACCCGCACCGGACCCCGCCCGACCGCCTCGCCCACCGCGCTGCCGGTCACCAGCGGAGTGCCGCGCTCGGTGAGGGTGTAGCGCGCCAGGACCGCCGAACGTCGGTTGGCCTGCACGGTCTCCGGACGGGCCTGGACGATGGAGATCTCGCCGGTGACGCCGTCCTTCGCCCACTCCAGGTCCATCGGCGTGCCGTAGTGGCGCTCCACCGCGACCGCCCAGCCGGCCAGCGCCCGCACCTCGCTGTCGTCGAGCACCCGGGAGCGCCGTTCGGCGTCGCTGGTGTCGACGGTGCGGGTCAGGCCCTCCTCCCCGTACACCGCCTTGCGCTTCTTGCCGCCGAGCCGCACATGGATCACCGGGTCGAGGTCCGGCTTGTCCAGGGTCGGCTTGAACACCGTGTACTCGTCCGGGTCCACCTGCCCGCTCACCACGGTCTCCCCCAGCCCCCACGCCGCGCTCACCATCACCACGTCCGGGAAGCCGCTCTCGGTGTCCAGGGTGAACATCACGCCCGCGCCCGCCAGGTCGGAGCGCACCATCAGCTGGACGCCGACGGACAGGGCCACGGACAGGTGGTCGAAGCCCATGCGCCCCCGGTAGTCGATCGCCCGGTCGGTGAAGAGCGAGGCGTAGCAACGGTGGCACGCCTCCAGCAGCGCGGGCAGTCCGCGCACGTTCAGGAACGTCTCCTGCTGCCCGGCGAAGCTCGCCTCGGGCAGGTCCTCGGCGGTGGCGCTGCTGCGCACCGCGACCTCCGGGTCGACGCGCCCCGCCACCCGGCCGAGTCGCGCGTACGCCTCACCGATCTCCGCCGCCAGCGGCGCCGGCAGTTCGGCGGACAGCACGGCGGCGCGGATGGCGGCTCCCACGTCCGCCAGCGGGGCGCCGGCGGCGAGCCGGTCGAGCTGTTCGTCGAGTGTCGCCCGCAGACCGTTGTGGTCCAGCAGCTCCCAGTAGGCGTCCGCCGTGGTGGCGAAGCCGTCCGGCACCCGCACCCCCGCCTCGGCGAGCTTCCCCGCCATCTCGCCCAGCGAGGCGTTCTTCCCACCCACAAGACCGACGTCTCCACGGTCGAGCTTGTTGAACGGGATCACGCGCGCGGCCTCTGCCATGGTGTCCTCCGTGGACCGTGGGTCCGGCACGGCTCTCGCACCGGCACGTTTCCACCGTCACACCGGCAACCGGCTGTGTCGCGGTGCCGAAGGGTCCAGCGGGAGGGGACGACCGGCCCTCTTCCCGCTGGACGGCCTCACCGCTCGACTTCGGCCGGATCGCGCGTTTGGCGCGCGCGACCCGGGTAATCCGACAGAAAGCGACCGGGCTCCTTCGAGGCCACTGAAGTCGCGGACCAGGAAGGCGAGTTGATGGCTGACGTACTGCGCGTGCTCACCGGCGACGGACAGAAGGTCGAGCCCGGTGAGGAGTTCGGCTCGCTGACCCTGCGCGCCGAGTCCGACGGCGGCCCGGCGGGCGGCCTCGTGGTGAGCTTCTTCGTCGACGATCCCTCCGGCACCGGGACCGGGTTCCACGGCGGCTCGCCGGTCATGGTGACCACCGACGTCCACGGCGCGGCGACCACCGACGTCCCCCTGGTGGCCGGCGACTCGGGCGGGACCGTACGGGTCCTCGCGACGGCCGGCACGGTGACGGTCGAGTACACGCTGGAAGTGGTGGCCGGCGGCTCCTGACCGCCACGGCTCCGGCCGGCCACTCTCGGCACCCGGGCGTCACGGAGCGTTCACAGCCGTGTCCGTTCGGGGTCGCCGAGCCCCCATAGCGTCTCACTGCCTCTCACCCCTACCGAGGAGTAATGTGAGCGCTTCCACTGTGACCGCGCTGGCCACCGCCATGCTCATGGCGACCGGCGGATCCGTCCAGTCCCCGGTCCCGGTCCACGCGACCGTCCAGACGCCGCCCGTCCACGACGACAAGGCCGGCGGCTCGGCCGACGCCGACGACCCCGCCGTCTGGGTGGACCCCCGGAATCCCGCACGCAGCCTGGTCATCGGCACGTTGAAGAAGGCCGGCCTCGACGTCTACGGCCTCGACGGGCAGCGCCTCCAGCACATACCCGCGCCGGCCGCCCCCGCTCCCGGCGCGGCCGCCGGGCGCTTCAACAACGTCGACGTGCTCTACGACTTCAAGCTCAACGGGAAGAAGACAGACCTGGCGGTGGTCAGCGACCGGGGCCGCGACCGGATCCGGGTCTTCGCCATCGACCCCGCCGCGGTCGCGGCGGGCCGCCCGCCGCTGCGGGACGTCACCGCCCCCGACGTGAAGCCCGTGTTCGCCGCCGACGAGGCGGAGGTCGACGGACAGCGCACGTCCTACGGGCTGACCACCTACCGCGACGGCAAGAAGGCCTACGCGGTGGTCTCCCAGCGCAACGAGACGCGGGTCCGGCTCCTGGAACTCCAGGACCGTGACGGCCGCGTCGGCTACCGCACGGCGGACACCCTCGACCTCCCCGACGCCTTCGAACTGCCCGGCGGCAACCACTGGACGCCGTGTGACGACCCCGGCGAGCGCCCCCAGGTCGAGGGCATGGCCGTCGACGCCGAGGAGCACGTGCTCTACGCCGGCCAGGAGGCCGTGGGACTCTGGCGGGTGAAGCTCGACAAGGGCGCGTTCAAGAAGCCGAAGCTGCTCGACAAGGTCCGTGAGTACGGCGTGCCGTGGACGTACGACGCCGTCGAGGAGGAGTGCGTCCTGCACACGGGGGACGACCCGGGCTTCGGCGGCCGGAACATCACCGCCGACGCCGAGGGCGTCACCGTCTACCACGCCGGCATGGGCAAGGGCTACGTGCTCGTCTCCAGCCAGGGCGACGACACCTACGCCGTGTACCGGCGCGACAAGGACAACAAGTACGTCGGTTCGTTCGCGATCACCGACGGTCCCGCCACCGACGGCGTGCAGCACTCCGACGGCGCCACCGTGGTCAACGTGCCGCTGGGCCGGAACTTCCCCAAGGGCCTGCTGGTCACCCACGACGGCGAGGCGACCCCGACCGAGCCGGGCCGGGACGCCGACGCCACGAACTTCAAGTTCACCCCCTGGGACGCGGTCGCCGCCGCCTTCCCCAAGCCGCTGAAGGTCGACACGAAGTCCTTCCACCCCCGCGACGCGGACTGACACCCGCGGCCCGCCCGGCGCCCCGCGACCCCCGGCGTCGCGGGGCGCCGCTCGTGCTCCGGGCCGGCGCCCGCCGGAAATCGTTTGCGGCGCGCGACGGGCAGACGCGAGGGTGCGTGCCATGACAACAAGACAGCGGCACGAGTGGCGGATCCGGGACTACCAGCCGGGGGACTGGGACTCGATCTCGCGCATCCATGACGCGGCCCGCCTCGACGAACTGCGCGACTCGGTGGGGGTCGAGGCGTTCCTCACCCTCGCCGAGACCCACGAGGGCGAAGGGCTCTTCGACGGGCAGGTCTGGGTGGCCGAGGGCCCCGAGGGCAGCGCGGAGCCGGAGGTCGTCGGCTTTGTGTCCCTCGAGGACGACGAGGTGTCCTGGCTGTACGTGGACCCCGCCCGCTACGGCCAGGGCGCCGGCTCCGCGCTGCTGCGCCACGCCGTGGCCCGGGGCGGACCGCGGGTGGAGACCACGGTGCTGGCCGGCAACAAGCGGGCGTTCGACCTCTACGAGCGGGCCGGATTTGTCGTCGTGGAGACCCGGCACGGCCGGCTGGTGGGCAACGAGCGGTTCGAGGCGACCGGCCACATCATGGAGCACCGCAAGCCGGACGGTACGCCGCGCCGGAAGGTGTGACCGACTGGCACGGACCGACCGCGCACCCGCCGCACGCATCCGCCGAGCGCACCCGCGGGCCGGGCGCCCGGCGCTGCGGGGCGCAGATGCGGAACGCACGCCGGAGTGGTGACATCGGCGACTGTCGCACGCCGTGTCGGAGGTGGCACGTTCTCTCTGTGGCCGAGCGGAGGGAGGACGCGTGAACCAGGAGCACGCCGCGTACTGCGGGGCGGACCCCCGCTTCTACGACGCGATCCACCGCGCCCCCGACGCCGCGCAGGCCGTTGCCGTGGACGACGCCGCCGCGGACGGCGAGGCCCGGCGGTCCGGCTGGTACCGGCGCGCCCTGGAGCCCGCGCCCGGCGGCTGGACCATGGCCCGGCGCGGTGACTGGCTGTCCCTGGCGCCCGAAGGCGCGCGGCTTCCCGCGCAGGGCTGGAAGATCCACGTCTCCGCCGCGCTGGACAACGCGGAGGCCGTCCTGGAGAAGGTCTTCGCCGTGTGTGTCGCCCGGCGGACGCCGTTCAAGTTCGTGCCGTCACGGGCGCTGCTGCTGCGGCGGAACGCCAAGTACGCCGACCGTTCCGGAAGCGGCAAGTTCGTCACCGTCTACCCGCCCACCGAGGACGGTCTGCGGCCGCTGTGCCGGGAGTTGTGCGAGGCGCTGGACGGCGAGCACGGCCCGGACGTGCTCAGCGACCTGCGCTGCGGCCCGGCTCCGGTGCACGTGCGGTACGGGGCGTTCGCCGGCCGGTACGTCGTCGGCGAGGACGGCGCCCCGATCCCGGCGATCGAGGACCCCGAGGGCCGTCTGGTACCCGACCGCCGCGGGCCGGGACTGCACGTCCCGGAGTGGGTGGAGCTGCCGGAGTTCCTCCGCCCGCACCTGGCCGCCCGGCAGTCGGTCAACCTCGCGGAGCTGCCCTACGCCGTCGAGGGCGCGCTGCACTTCTCCAACGGCGGTGGCGTGTACACCGCGCGGGACACCCGGACCGGTGAGCGGGTGGTGCTGAAAGAGGCCCGGCCGTACGCCGGACTCGCCGCGGACGGCGCCGACGCCGTCGCCCGGCTGGAGCGGGAGAGGCGGGCGCTGGACCGGCTCGCGGGACTGGACTGCGTGCCCGCCGTGCGCGACTCCTTCTCGCTCGGCGGCCACCGCTTCCTCGTCCTGGACTTCGTCCCGGGCACCACCCTCAACACCGTCTTCGCCCGCCGCTTCCCGCTCGCCGCCGCCGGCCCCGACGCGGCGACACTGGCCGAACACGCCGAGTGGGCACGCGAGTTGTACGGGCTCGTCGAGCGGGCGGTGGCGGAGGTGCACCGGCGGGGCGTGGTGATCGGCGACCTCCACATGTCCAACGTCATGGTCGACGAGGGCGGCGCCGGCGGCGCGACCCGGGTGGTGCTGCTGGACTTCGAGGCGGCCTCGGTCGACGACGAGGAGAGCCGTCAGATCGTCGCCAATCCCGCGTTCGCCGCACCCGCCGACCGGCGCGGGACGGCGGTCGACCGGTACGCGCTCGCCTGTCTGCGGCTGGCCCTGCTGCTGCCGCTCACCACCGTACTGGGCCTCGACCGTCACCGGGCGCCGGCACTCGCCCGGGCCGCGTCGGCCCGCTTCCCCGTGACGGAGACCGAACTGGCGCCCGCCGTGGCGGAGATCCTGCGCGGCGCCCCGGAGGCCGAGGGCCCGCCCCCGCCGTCGGTACGCGACTGGCCGCACGCCCGGGACTCGATGGTCCGGGCCCTGCTCGGCTCCCGCACCCCGAACCGTGACGACCGCTGCTTCCCCGGTGACATCCGGCAGTTCGCGTCCCCGGTCGGCGGACAGTCCTTCGGCTACGGCACCGCCGGCGTGCTCTACGCGCTGCGTGCCGTCGGCGCGGAACCCTGCGTCGAGGCGGAGGAGTGGCTGCTCGACCGCGTCAAGGCACCGGCCTCCGGCAGCCCGCTCGGCTTCCACGACGGCCTGGTGGGCGTCGCCTGGACGCTGGACCGGCTCGGACACCGCGAGCAGGCGGTCGAACTGGCCCTGCGGGTCGCGGACGAGCCGCTGACGGCGCTCGCCCCGGACCTGCACAGCGGTCAGGCCGGCCTCGCGCTGGCACTGGACGACCTCGCCCGCGCGGCGAGCGGCAAGGAGGCGGTCCGCCTCGCCGACGCCGCGGACCGCTGCGCCGACGCCGCCGCCCGCGCCGTCCGCGAGGGCCGGCCGACGCCGCGCGCCGGGCTGCTGCACGGCCCGACCGGCGTCGCGCTGATGCTGATCCGACGCTTCGAACGGACCGGCGAGGAGCGGCTGCTGGACGAGGCCGAGCAGGCCCTTCAGCATGATCTCGACCGCTGCCGTCCGGGCGGGCCCGACGCCGCGCAGGCCGACGCGGCACTGCTGGTCCTCGACGGGAAACGCGGCATGCCGTACCTCGGCGGTGGCAGCGCGGGGCTGGCGACCGTGCTCGACGACTTCCTCGCCCACCGGCCCGACCCGCGGTTCGCCTCGGCACGGGAGGGCCTGCGCCGCGCCACCCACTCCGCCTTCTACATCCAACCCGGCCTCTACCGGGGCGTCGCCGGGATCGCACTGCACCTGGCCCGCGCCGTCTCCCGCCCCGACGGGGATGCCGCTCACGACGGGGACGCAGCTCACGACGGGGCTGCCGCGCGGGACCGCGCCGCCCTGGAACGGCACCTCGACCTCCTCGACCTCCACGCGATCCCCCACCGAGGGGAGATCGCCTTCCCCGGCGAGCAGTTGATGCGCCTGTCCATGGACCTCGCCACGGGCACGGCCGGCGTCCTGCTCGCACTCGGCAGCGCGCTGGGCGGTCTCCGCTCCGCGCACCTGCCCTTCCTGCCGCCACCCGGCGGCCCACAGACCGGCCCCGGACCCGGGGTCGCCACCAAGTGAGTTGTCCTCACATCCGATGGAAAGGAACGCACATGTCGCTTCTTGACCTGCAGACGATGGAGACCCCGGCCGTCGAGGAGTCCCTGGACGAGCTGGCCACCGGCAGCCAGGTGAGCCTGCTGGTCTGTGAGCACAGCTCGCTCAGCGTCACCCTCTGCACCCCCTGACCCCGTAGCCGTCCCGATGTCGCCGCGCACGCGGCGCGGGGTGTCCCGGACCTCGAGTCCTGGGCACCCCCGGGGCGGCTCCGCCCTTTCCCCTGTCCCCGATCCCCGATCCCCGATGCCCGACCTTCCGACCTCCGACCGGGACGACGACAAGCGGGTGAGGTGACCAGCGTGGCACGCCGGACTCCGCCGAAGGACGCCCTCGGCCCGGCCGGCGGCGACGCGTCGCTGCCCGTGCTGCTTCGGCGGCGGCCCTGGTCGGTGGCGGCCGTCGCGGTGTGCGGGGTGGGTGCGGCGCTGGCCGCGCTCGCGTTGCCCGCGGTCCTGGGCGTGACCGTCGACCGGCTGCTGGCCGGCGGCCCGGTGCCGTGGCGGTGGCTCGCGCTGTGCGCCCTGCTGACCGCCGCCGAAGTCGCCCTGGACGCTGCGGTGGTGTGGTGCGGCGGGGTCAACTCGGCCGTGCTGACCAGCTGGTTGCGGCGGCGCGCGGTCGACAGGTTGCTGTCCGCCGAGCCGCATCGCGCGCAGGCGTTCAGCCGCGGCGACCTGACCACCCGGCTGACCACCACCACCGGTGACGCGGCCGGCGCGCCGGTCGCCGCCGCAGGCGTCGCCAGTGCCGTGCTGCTGCCGGTCGGCGGCCTTGTCGGCATCGTCCTCACCGACCACTGGACCGCCCTCGCCCTGCTCGCCGGCGTGCCCGCCCTGGTGCTGCTGCTCCGCGTCTTCACCCGGGACACCGCCGCCGCGACACGCGACTACCAGCGGGTCCAGGCGAGTGTCGCCACCCGGCTCGCCGAGGCGGTGGCCGGCGCGGCTACCGTGCGTGCGGCCGGTACCGCGCGCCGGGAGCACCGCCGCATCACCGAACCCCTCACCGAACTCGGCGCCCACGGGCGGCGCACCTGGCGGGTCTACGGCCGGGCGGTCGGCCTGAGTTCGGTGCTGCTGCCGCTGCTGACGGCGCTGGTCCTGGCCGTCGGAGGGCTGCGGCTGGCCGCCGGAGCCGTGACCGTCGGCGAGTTGGTCACCATCGGCCGGTACGCCGCCCTGGTGGTCGGCATCGGCGCGGTGACCGGGGCGCTGGGCGGCCTCGCCAGAGGCCGGGCCGCGGGCGAACGGCTGCGCCCGCTGTTCGCCCTGCCGGTGCCGACCCACCGCGACGCGGCTCTGCCGCCCGACGGCCCCGGCACCCTGGTGCTGCGTGACGTCGGCGTGGTCCGCGACGGCCGCCGGCTGCTGCGCGACGTCAACCTCACCGTCCCCGGCGGCACCTGCCTGGCGGTCGTGGGCCGTTCCGGTTCCGGGAAGTCGACGCTGGCGGCGGTCGCCGGCCGGCTCGCCGACCCCGACGAGGGCACGGTCGCCCTGGACGGGGTGCCCCTCCCCGATGTCGCCCCGCACGTACTGCGCCGGGAGGTCGGCTACGCGTTCGCCCGGCCGGCGCTGCCCGGTGACACCGTCGGCGACGCCATCGCCTTCGGCGTGGACCGGCCGCCGCCGGAGGCGGTGCGGGCGGCCGCCGGGGACGCGGCGGCGGACGGCTTTGTCCGACTGCTGCCGCACGGCTACCGGACGCCGGTGGCCGACGCCCCCATGTCCGGCGGTGAGCGCCAACGGCTCGGCCTGGCCCGGGCGTTCGTCCGGTCGCACCGGCTGCTGGTGCTGGACGACGCGACCTCCGCGCTGGACACCGCCACCGAGCGGCGGGTGTGGGAGGCGCTGGACCGGATGGCCGGTCACCGCACCCGGCTGGTCGTGGCACACCGCCTGTCGACCGCGGCCCGCGCGGACTGTGTGGCGTGGCTGGAGGACGGCGGCCTGCGCGCGGTCGGCCGGCACGAGGAGCTGTGGCGGGACCCCGCGTACCGGGAGGTCTTCCAGACCCCGCCCACGGCACCACCGTCCACGGCGGCCTCCGCGAGCCCGCCGGACCGCGCCGACCACACGGCGGCTCCTCCCCCGCCCGCCGGGGAGCCGGAGGGCCCCCCGCCCGCCAAGGACCGGGAGGGCGCGCGATGACGTCACTCACCGGCGACACCGCCCGGTCTGCCACGCCCACCGGCCGCCCCGAAGGCCGTGCGGACACCGCCCGGGAGGCTCCGGCCGGGCACCGTCCCGGCGCCCGGCCGGGCCGTGGCGCTCTGCGCCGGGTCGGACGCGAGGGCCGGCCCTTCCTGCGGGCGCGCCGGGGGGCGCTGTGGCGGCTCGCGGGCTGGTCGCTGGTGGAGTTCGCCCAGACGTTCCTCACCGGCTACGGCGTCGCCCAGGCGCTGGACCGGGGGTTCCTCGCCGGTCGCCCCGGTGTCGGCCTGCTGTGGCTGGCGGTCGCGGCGGTGGCGGCGCTCCCCGCCGCGGTCACCACCCGTGGGCTGTTCGGCCGGCTCGCCGACCTGGTGGAGCCGCTGCGCGACGGCCTCGTGCGCCGGGCCGCCAGGGGCGCGCTGACCGAGGCGCTGGCCGCCCCGGAACGCGCGCACACCGGCGCCGTCTCCCGGGCGACCCACCAGACGGAGATCGCCAGGGACGGCTGGGCCGGGCTGGTGATGGCCGTGCGGTCCTGCCTGTTCACCAGCGCCGGCGCGCTCGCCGGCCTGGCCACTCTCCAACCCTCGCTGCTGCTGGTGGTGCTGCCTCCCCTGCTGGCCGGCTGGACGCTGTTCCTGCTGACACTCGCGCCGATGGCCGCCCGCCAGCGCGCCTACCTGGAGGCCGACGAGGCGTTCGCCGCCCGGGCCGGTGAACTGGTCGGCGGCCTGCGGGACATCAGGGCCACCGGAGGGGCGGAGCAGGCGGCCGCGCCGTGCGCGGCCCTCGCCGACGCCCAGTGCGACGCGGCGCGCTCGCTGGCCCGCTGGGCGGCCGTGCGGATGCTGGCGCTGGGCGTCGCCGGGCGCTGCCCGCCGCTGGTGCTGCTGGCCGCCACGCCCTGGCTGCTCTCCCGGGGCATGACCGCCGGGGTGCTGCTCGGCGCCCTCGCCTACCTCACCCAGTCGCTGGCACCGGCCACCCACGCGCTGATGACCGCGCTGGGCACGGCCGGGGGCCGGCTGCTGGTGGTACTGGACCGCTTCACCGCCCCGACGCCGCCACTGCCGCCGCCGCACACGCCGCAGGGCGAGACGCCGGACGAGTCGCCCGGCGAGCCGCCGCACGGGGACGGGCGACCACGTCCCGGCGGGATCGTGCTGCGCGAGGTGACGTTCGCCTACGGGCCCGGCGCCCGGCCGGTCCTCGACCGCCTCGACCTCACCGTGCGCCCCGGCGAACACCTCGCCGTGCTCGGGCCGAGCGGCACCGGCAAGTCGACCCTCGCCGCCCTGCTCGCCGGCAGCCTCACGCCTGACTCCGGAAGTCTGCGCTGGGACGACCGACCGGCCCCGGACCGGCTTGTCCTCCTCCCCCAGGAGCCCTACGTCTTCACCGGCACCGTCGCCGACAACCTCCGCTACCTCCACCCGGCCGCCCGGGACGCCGAGTTGGCGGCGGCGATCGAGGCGATCGGACTGGCGCCCCTGGTGGAACGGCTCGGCGGCGTCGAGGGGACCGTGGACCCAGGCCGGCTGTCCGCAGGCGAACGTCAACTCCTGACCCTGGCGCGCGCGTTCCTCGCCCCGGCCGCCGTCCGCGTGCTCGACGAGGCCACCTGCCATCTGGAGCCGGCGGCCGAGGCCCGGGCCGAGCGCGCCCTCGCCGCCCGGCCCGGCACCCTGGTGGTGATCGCCCACCGCCCGGCCTCGGCCCACCGCGCCGACCGGATCCTGCTGCTCGACGGCACCCGCGTCCAGCAGGGCACCGCCCACGAACTCCACGCCCGGTCGGCGCTGTTCCGCGACCTGACCGGTCAGCACTCCGCCGACGAGGCGGAGCCGGACCGTTCGTAGCGCACAAGTGGTTCGAGCGTCAGATCCAACCGGCCTCGGTGGCCAGCCTTATCGCGTGCGTGCGGTTGCGCGCGCCGGCCTTGCGCACCGCCGCCGCGAGATAGTTGCGCACCGTCCCCCGGGTCAGGGAGAGCCGGCACGCGATGGCCGCGACCGAGTCACCCTGCGCGGCGAGCGAGAGCACCCCTAACTCCCGTCCGGACAGCGGTATCTCCTTCGCCCTGAGCAGCCCGAAGGCGAGCGACTCGTCGATGTACCGGCCGCCCGCCGCGACCTTCCGCACCACGGCCGGCAGCTCCTCCTTCGCCCCGTACTTGTCCACGTAGCCGCTCGCCTCGGTGGCGGCGGCGTTGCGCAGCACTCCCGGCCGGTCCGCCCGCGCCAGCACCACCAGCCGCCCACCGCACCGTGCCGCCCTGCGGGCGGAGTCGACCTCCTCCAACAGACCCATCGAACCGGGGCAGTCCAGGTCCACGACGATGACGTCCGGTTTCTCCGCGGTCGTCCTCGGCAGCACGTCCTCTCTCGCCACGGCCACCGCCCGCAACCCGTCGTCCGTGCCCAGCAGACTCGACAGCGCCTTCCGCCACAACTCCACCTCGTGCACGACCAGAACAGTGGTCAAGGCCGTCCTCATCTCTCCCCCGACTCCGGTTGCGGTTACCAGAGACGATTGTCGACGACGATCGCTGGGAGTGAGCACTTTTGCACAAGATGTGACTCCTGTTGCACCCTTCGACACACGGGACCGACCGCGTCGACCGGCACAGTTCCCCCGCACCCCGCGCCGGGGACAATCGACTCGGAGGGTCGGATCAGGCGCCGTCACCGGCCGCCCGAAGGGACGACCGGCGACAAGACCGCAGCTGCAGCTCAGCGAGTCACACGTCCAGCGCGACGCACTCCCGGAGCAGCGGTTCCAGCCGCAGCTGGTTGTCCTCGCGGACGAACACCTGGAGGGCGTCCAGGCAGCTGACGATCCACCGGGCCTCCTCCTCGTCCTCGATCGCGAGCGCCACAGCGGTCAACGCACCCTCCCGATCGAACGGGCCGTCCTTGAACTCCAGGTCCAGGGAGCGGTAGCCGGTCGCGATGAGCGGGTGCGTGTAGACACCGGTCGCCTCGGCGAAGGCGCGGGCTTCGACCCGGTCCGTGCGCAGGCCGGCCAGTGTGCGCAGCACCTCGTCGGGGTCGCCGAACTCCTGGTGCAGCCGGTGGGCGCGGTCGACCAGGAGCGGCCAGCCACCGGTGAGCTCGTGGAGCCGCTCCAGACGCTCCTCCGTGTGGAACATGTCAACGCGCTGGGCCCACCCGCGCAGGCTGCGCCGGTCGTGTCGGCGCAGCACCACCGGAACGGCCGGAGTGGTTTCGGTACCGGTCAACAGCGTGCGCCACAGCGGGAGTTGGTCAGGGTCGGTCACGAGGACCACCGCACGGGTGACGCCCGGGGTGGCGGGCAGCAGCCTCTCGGCCAGGTCGACCGCTTCGCGGCAGGCCTCCGGACGTGCCGGGTAGCGGGCGAAGTCGCTGATCACGACGCGCCGTTCACGCGGTGCTCCACCGGTGAGTTCCTGCCGGTAGACGCCCACCTTGCCGACCGGAGGCAGCGTCCAGTCGGCGATGCGACCCGCGACGGTCCGCAGGGTGTCACCGACGTCGGTGACACCGGTGGCGACTGTCCCGAGCACGACCCTCGTCTGGTTGGAACGCTCTCCGAGAAGGTCGTCGAGCTGCGTGATGGTGAGCGGGGCGGGCCGGCCGTCCGGGAGCTCGGGTCGGCCCTCCTGGACGATGCTCTCCTGGAGTACGCAGTCCTGCTCGGCCCTGAGCAGGCGGGCCTCCACCTCGTGGGGGTTGCCGATCATGCGCAGGGCGTTCGGGCCGCGCAGGTGCCAGCCCTGGCCGTCGTGGTTGGGAGCGAGGACACCGAGTCCCACCATCTCGGAGAGGTAGGAGCGGAAGCCCTCGGTGTCGAGCTGCTCAAAGCCCCTGCGCCAGAACGTCTCACACTCCTCCCGCAGTTCGGCGTCGCTCAACCGCACCTCCAGACCGTGGTGGCGGGCATGGTGGGCGAGCACGTTGGCGATCACGTCGTAGCGGTGGTCGAGGCTCAGCGTGTCCTTGAAGGCGGCGGAGATGCCCTCCCTGAGCGCGTGGTCCGACTCCACCACCTCGATGTCGGCGACCTCCACCGGGTAAGGGGGCCCCTGGGCCCCGCGCCGCGCCCGCTTGCGGTGCATGAGCTCGACCAGTCGGTGACCGAACATCTGGAGGAGGAAAGGCTGGTAGGAACAGTAGCCCAGCGCCCGGTTGACCAGGTCCAGGTCCTCGAACTCGAAGCCGAGCGCCCGCATCGGCTCGACCAGCAACTCGGCCGCGTACTGGGGAGCGAGCGGGCCGATCACCTTCGGGGTCTGTGCGAGGTGGCCGAAGGGCCCGTTGCTCGCGAGCTTGGAGAAACGCTGCACGGAGTGCAGCCCGGCGAAGACGACCTTGGCACGGTCCTTGGTGTCGGACCCGAGGCCCTTGAGCTTCTTGGTCTGGTCGAAGCGGGAGGCGTCCGCCTCGAAGAACTGGTCGCACTCGTCGAGCAGGATCAGCAGACGGCGTCGCGAGTCCCCTTCCAACCAGGCACAGATGCCGGTACGGACCCGCTCGGAGATCTCCTGCGACGCCTTGCGTCCGCGCGGCCTGCTGAGCACCTGGGCATCGGTCAGCTTCCGGTCCAGGACGCTCCACAGCGCCTCTGGCCCCAACGAGCTGCCCTTGCCGATGTTCTCCTGGTCGAGATTGACGTACACCGCCTGGTGGTATCCGGGGCGTTGCTCTGTGAAGCGTTCCCCGGCGTCGGCGAGCAGGGCCGACTTGCCAAGCCCCCGGCCGCCGAAGATGACCTGGGTTCCGCCCGGGTCGAGGATGCTCTTTCGCTCGGCGTCGCGGCCGTAGAACATCTCGCCGCCGATCCGGCCGCGCTTCTCCCTGATGTAGGGATTGACTCCGGAGAAGGGCAGCAGCGTCTGCGTGGCGGTGCTGACCTGGCGGTTGCCCCGGGCCGCGAGATAGGCGAGGGCCGCGTCGTCCACGACCAGGAGCGGCTGCAACCGGTCAGAACCGGCAGCGAGTTCGACGCGGGCCTGGCGGCTGAGCGTGCCGAAGTAGACGACAAGGAGGCTTGCCCCGCTGGTGTCGCGCTGTGCGAGGCTCATGACCACCTTGGCGGGCGGGCGCCCCCAGACCATCAGCACGCGGAGGTTGCCGCCCTGCTCCCTGATCTGCGAGCCGAACGCCGGGGCCTTCGCCCTGCCGTTGACCTCCACCTGGGCGACCTCGAACCGCCGGTACTCGCGCCGGTGGGGTGACCGCTCGTCGAGCGGCCTGGCCTTCTCGGCGTCGTAGCCGAGGAGCTTCAGCGCCGGAAGCAACTGCCTTCTGGCGGAAACCTCAAGACGGTCGTTCCGCTCGGTCGCGGCCAACGCCCGCCACTCGTCGAGGGCGTCGGCGGCCAGCGCCGCCTCGTCCGAGGAGAGGCCGCCGTAGTCCAGCACGGGAAGCGTCGGGTGCGCGCCCCCGGACCTGACCAGGTCGACGAGAGCGCGGTCGATGCCTCCCGGCAGTCCGTCGGGCACCGCAGGGAAGAACTCGGTCAGGTGGGACTCGCCGGTCTCGATCTCCGGTACGGGCTCGCCGATCTCGAGGAAGTAGACCAGGTCCGCGGCGGTGGCCAGACCCCCCGTGTCCAGGTGCCGCAGCACCTGGGCGCGTTCCTCGGCGGTGGCGTCCAGGACGTCGAGCCGGGCGCGGATCCGGTCGGCCGCCTGCTGCCGGAAGGCGGGAAGGTCGTCGCGTACCGTGTCGAGCGCCCGACGTACTTCCAGCAGGTCGTGCCGGCTGGCCTCGTCGAGACGGGTGCCGGCGTCGGCCAGCAGCTCCTGGAGACGCAGGTCCTGGTCGTCGGTCACGGCGCCGTCGGCCTGCGCCCGGTGCAGTTCGGCGACAAGCTCGCCGTGGGACTTCCGCAGCTCCGCGCGCCGCACGGCCTCCCGTTCTCCGATCGCGGCCACGGTGGGCGGGGCGAACTCGCCGGCACGCTCGGCGGGCAGCACGCCTCGTCCCGCCAGCTCGACGATGGTGCGGGCCGCGGTGAAGGCGTCGTGTGACAGCCGCTCGTCCAGGGCGTCCCGCCAGCCGCGGTCCACAGCGGCCAGCAGGTCGCCGAGCGACTTCCGCTCGTGGACGGTGTCGTACACCTTCAGCAGTTCCGCGTCCAGAACGCGCTCGGGGTCCAGCGGACCGCCCAACTGCGCGGCCCCGGCGCCTCCGGCCAGGAGGGCGAACAGCTCCTCCATCGAGGCGTGGGCCGCCCAGGCCGTGGCGGCGGGCAGGGCGTCCGAGCGCCGGGCGAGTTGGCGCAGCTCGGCCAGGGCCGCGTCCTTACCGTCCAGCAGGGACTGGCGCAGGGAGGTGATCTCCTTCGCGGCCCGGCTGCCGTCGGAGCGGTCGGCCCGTCGGGCCCCGTCGACCGCCAGGCACCACTCCCTGGCCAGCCCCACCACTCGCTCCACAAGATGCACAAGGTCCTGCCGCCCGGAACCCTGGAGCGGCTTGCCGCTGGAGGATCGGTGTCGGCGGTCCATGCGGTCGATCTCGTTGTTGATCTCGGCGCGTTTTGACAAGGAGTCGGCCTGCTCCCGCACCCGCTGTACCGCCTCCCGGTCGTCGCGGACGACGGCGGTGAGCAGTTCCCCCAGCACGCCGTCGGGAGCAAGCCATCGCTTGGCGATCTGCGTGGCCCTCGCGAACCGCAGCTTCTGCGGAGCGAGCAGGTCGCGGCTGCGCCTGCTCAGTTCCCGCAGCCTGACCTCCGTCTCGGGCGCCTCGACGGCAAGCGGCGAGGCGATCATCAGCGCGCCGCTGAGGGCACGGTCGGCGACCGCGGTGGCCGCCTCCGCCAGCCGGTCCGGCAAGCGCGGCACCAGCGCCTTGAGCTGAGCACCCGCCGAATGGTCGCCGGTGATCAGTGCGGTGCGCAGCAGGGCCGGGAGCAGGAGCAGTTCGCTGCCCTCGACGTCGCAGCCCGAGTGTTCGCCGTACTCATGGACCAGATGAGCCGTCAGTCGGGCACTCCCGCTGTCACCGGAGGTGAGGAGGGCGGCGGCTCCGGCCATGCGCAGCGCGGCGACCTGGGGCTCGGGATGACCCGCGGCCCGGGCCACATGGTGGGCGAGTCCGAAGCGCCGCTCGACGACCAGGCGCGCCAAGGCCCGCTCGACCGCCTGCTCCTCGCCCGTGGTTGTCGGCTCCGTCGAGGCGGATGCCGGCTCCGGAGTGTCCGAGGAACGGCGGGCCGCCACGTCGCCCTCGCTCGGCGTCGCGGGCGCGGCGTCGGGTACCGCCTCAACCGCCTCGGCGG
The DNA here is from genome assembly GCF_014156695.1 of Streptomyces durbertensis. Lineage (GTDB taxonomy): Bacteria > Actinomycetota > Actinomycetes > Streptomycetales > Streptomycetaceae > Streptomyces > Streptomyces durbertensis. The sequence continues at coordinate 25,816 of NZ_WMLF01000014.1, forward strand.
TGTCCGTCCTCGCAGGCGCGGTGACGTCCGATTCCCGGACGGGCTGCGGTGGGCGCATCGTGGCGGAGTCGCCGACGGTCACCGTCGGCACGGCGGGCTCCACGTCCCCGGTCTCAGCGCGCGTGTCGCAGGCCGGCTCGGCGGTGCCGCCGTCCTCAGGTCCGGCGGGTCCGGGTTGGGCTGCCTCGGGCTGGGTCAACGTCAGTTCGGCTGCCATCACAGCCGCCATCGCGCACGTGGGCAGCACCCGCACGACCCGCTCCTGGAGAGCGAGGATCTCCGTGGCGGTGTCCGGAGTCCGCTCCAGCCCGATGAGCCGGACCAGCGCGGCGAGCGCGGTGCTCTCCTCCCGCTGGCCCTGCCCCCACACGCGCGCGTCGAGCAGCCGGTGGGCCTCGCCTCGCACCGCCTCGGCCGCCTCGGCGACCGGGCTGCCCGGGAGGCAGCCCACACCGAGCAGTTCCCGCAGCGTTTCCCGGGCCTGGAGGTCGCGGTCGCACTCGGCCCTGTGCGCGAGAGCCGCGTGGGCCATGTCCTCCAGACGGCGGGGTACTCCCTCGACCCCCGCCGCGCGCAACACGGCCCCGGCACTGTCGAAGACGGCGCCGAGCGCGCCCAGCACGCTCAGGTCATCGTCGTGTGGCGGGCGACCGTCCAGCACCGCCTCGGTCACCCTGTCCGCGGCGTGCCGCGCGTGTGCGAGCGCCTTCTCCAGCCGCTGGCAGGCCTCTTCCGGTTCCGTCCTCTGGTGGGAGCGAGCACTCGTGTCCGTCACGACGGGCACCTCGCGCGAGGTACGGGCGCTCGGCACCCCGGGCCGGCGGCACGGGACCGTGCTGCTCGGGGCGTCGCCGTCGCCAGCGCGCTGGTGGGTCTTGTCGCCAAGGGGCGACCGTCTGTCGTCCTCCCTCGCGACGGGCACGAAGTCCGGATGCGCCGCCACGACGGACCGCGCGGCGAGTTCGACAGCGGCGAGCTGTGTTGCCACCGCTCCGTCGGCCGTCACGGAGAGCCAGCCCCGATCCGCCGCCCAGGCGAGGATGTGGGCGTCAGCGACAGAGGCGTTGCACCAGGCGAAGACGGTGGCCCGGACAAGGGTTCTGCCCCAACGGTCGACGGGGTCGGGCAGCGACTCGCCGTCCCGGGGGAGGACGAACCTGCCGACCTGATTGATCACGGTGACCGTGAGCGCCCTGATCCCGCAGGTGCAGGCACGCTGCCGCGCGTCTCGCCGCACCCTCGCGAGAACGTCCTGGCACAGGGCCTTGCTCACCCGGCGGGGGGCCGCCATGCGTATGCCCAGTCGGCTGAGCAGTTCCTGCCGCTCCCTGGGGGACAAGGAGTTGAAGGCGAGTTCCACCGTGTCGGCGGTGAGCTCGTCCAGGGCGGCGGCGACCTGGGGTTCCAGGTTGTTGAGCGCGGTGGCCAGGCTCTGGAGGCTGTCGACCGAAGCGTCCGGCGGGGACAACGGCGGCCCCGTGAGGACGCGGTAGCGGTCCTGCATGAAGACGTATTCTCCGTTCTGTGGCTGATCGGGTTCCGCGGTGGTTGATCGGGCTTCTCACGCAGGCCGGCAGATCGGCCCCGTAGCGAACCCGGCGAGGACACGAGGAGTGGCCGGGACGTGGAGCGTGAAGGCTCAGCGGGTGCGTATGTGCTCTGTGACAAAGGTGTATCCCCGGGGCAGTTCCCAGCCGTCCGCCTTGCCGAGCCCGCGGCAGTACTCCCGGAACGCCGCCCGCTGAACGTCGCTGGGCGAGCACCCCGGTCGCAGGCGGCGTAGATGGCCGGGCACGAACTGGACGCCTCCTGGTTCTTCACCGTCCATTCCGGCGCCGCCCCAGGGGCGAATCACCCGCTGGCGTACCGGGCGGTAGCAGATGAGGGGGATCGCCGGCTCTCTTTCACGCGCGGGATACTGCGGCTGCCCCCAGGCGTCCCGGCTCCCGAGGGCCTGGTGCAACCGCCCCTCGGCGAGTAGTTCCACGACCGCCGACTCCAGGGCGCCGGCCTGTGTCCGTGCCGGCGGGCGCCCGTAGACCGCGCTCGGAAGGGCCGTACGGTCCATCAGCGCGTGCCCGTCGAGGGTGAGCAGGCCACAACGGCGCACCGTACGCATCACCAGGCGCCGGGGGCCGAGCCCCGCAGCGCTGTCACCGTGGCGGTTGCTACCGGGGGCGTCCTCCCTGGTGAGTACACGGGGATCGTAGCGGTGCGCGGTCTCCCGGTCACCGACCAGGACCCGGTCCTCAAGCCGGGTCGTCCCCAGATGGATCACCGTGCTGTCCCGGAGCCGACGCAGTTGGAGAATCAACCCGGGGAAGAAGTCACGAGGCCACGCGATCCCGGACAACCTGCCCGTGCTGCCGTCGAGTTCGACGGTCACGTGCTGGGTGGCCTCCTCGGCCCCCAGGACCTCGCCGGCATGATCGAGTCTGAGGCGTGTCGTCGAGCGCGAGGGATGGGACCTGCCGAGGTCGTGCACCACGGGAGCAGGAAGCGGCAGCCACCCACCGATGAGGTGGGCGAGGCGAAGGGGCGCCCGCCAGATGATCTCCCGAGTGTCGTCTCGCAGAAGCTCGCCCGCACCGAGGGAGCTGTCCTCCGCGAGCGGCGGATCGACCGGGTCGAGCTCCCTCTCCGGCTCGGGTTGCGGCGGCAGGGGCAGGGTGGAGTTCCAGCCTCGGCCGGCCGGCAGGAGCGGGTCCGCCACGTCCTCCGTGTCTCCGGGATGGTGGGTGCGCCACACGCCTCCGCACTCGAAGGCGTCGTCGAGGGTGACCCGGGAGCCGTTCGCGAACAGGCCCTGCCTGCTGTCTCCACGCACGATGTCGGCGAGCGCCACGTTCGCACGGCAGACCGCGGCCGCGTACCCGACGCCGCCGAGTACGTCCGCCGCTCCGGAGAAGCCACGCAGCCGCGGCCCGATGGCCGTGTACACGCTGACCTGGCCGGCGAGCCCGTAGCGGCGCCTTCCGGGGGTGGCCGCGTGTTCGATCGCCGCCGCGAGAGACCTCAGGTCGTCGCCGCCGAGCGGCCCCGTGTCGCGCCAGCAGTCCGCGAGCGACGTGCGGGTCATCGCGTAGTGGCCCCAGGTGCGAAGAGCGGCGCATGACCTGAGGACGCCCCGTACGGTGTCGAGCAGGCCCAGCAGGCCCGGACGCAGCGCTTCCTCGTCCGTGCCCCCCACCAGTGTGGCGAGCGACACCGGGACCAGGGGGCTGAGCAGTTGGGCGCGTGCCGTCGTGAGGAGGTACTGCGCGTAGGCCGTCGCATCGTCGCGTCGGGCGGCCTCCGCGGACGGGTAGCGCACGTCGACGACCACGTGGCCGTCCTCGTTGATCCAGCGCCGCCGGGTGCGCAGCCGGTGGATCTGGGTCGGGGAAAGACTCAGGGCCGGGCCGAAGGCGTGGAGGTCGGGGACGAGGAGTTCTCTTCGCTGCGGTTCGGCGCCGTCCCCGGGCCTCGCCGGGCCCACCGCGCCCGCCGGCGCACCCGACACCCACGCCGGCACGTCGCCGAAGCCGTTCACCTGCGGGTGTGCGCCCTCCCGGTAGACGATCTCGGCGTAGAGCGGGTCCGAGCCGGTGGCGACGCACACCATGGAGCCGACCGGCAGCACGGGAGCGCTCCGGCCGAACGTGATCACTGGGAAGTCGTCAGGGCACAGTGGGCTCCCGCCGTAACCCTCGCCGCCGAGGTCGTACCCGAAGTAGACGGCGTTGAAGGCCACCGCCGTGTGTACGGGAGCCGAGCGGGCCGCGACAACCGCCTCGAGGTAGCGCCGTAGCCGGTCCCGGTCCCGCTCGGGCACCGCGGCGTAGCCTTGTGTCATCACCGGGGTCAGCAGAGCCTCGTCGCCGTACGGATCGGGCACTCCCTCCCCGTCGCGTTCACCGACCGTTGCCGAGACCCGCGGGTCCCCACCCATGAAACCTCCGCCGCACCCCGGGGCGCGCCGGCGCGTCCGCGGTCACTCCCGAAGATACGCCAGGACCCGGAACTCCGTGGCACTTCCGGTCACTTCACGCAAACTGACAGCGACCGGAAGCCGAACCGTCTCCGTTCTGCAGCCACGACACTACTGAGA
>NZ_WMLF01000140.1 GCF_014156695.1 Streptomyces durbertensis
AGGCCGACCACACCGCGAGGAGGGCGTCCGGGGGCTTCCCCGGACGCCCTCCTCGCGTGCGGCGGTGGTGCGGCCGAGGTCCGCACTCCGGGAGGCGGCGACCGGGTGGCCCGTGGCTCGATACCATGGCAGTCCGACCGTTCCCTGGCCGGACTGCTAGAGGAGTGCTCTTGCCTAAAGAGACCCAGCCGCTCACCGCCGATCAGCGCGAGCCGAAGGGCGGGCCGACCGGGCCCGCCGCGGAGGCCGCGGCCGGCGGTGCCGGCCAGGGCGGTGGCAAGCCACAGCCGGCGACCAGGCCGGAACAGCCTCCCGCGCCGACGGCGGCCGAGCCCGCACGGCGGGAGGAGCAGCGCTCCGGTGGGCAGGCCCGGGCGGTGTCCGGGGTCTCCGGGCGGTACGGCTCATCGAACCGGGTCCGGGCCCGGCTGGCCCGCCTCGGTGTGCACCGGGCGAGCCCGTACAACCCGGTGCTGGAACCGCTGCTGCGGATAGTGCGGGGCAACGACCCCAAGGCGGACACCGCCACGCTGCGCCAGATCGAGCGCGCCTACCAGGTCGCCGAGCGCTGGCACCGGGGTCAGAAGCGCAAGAGCGGCGACCCGTACATCACGCACCCGCTCGCGGTGACCACGATCCTCGCCGAGCTGGGCATGGATCCGGCCACCCTGATGGCCGGGCTGCTGCACGACACCGTCGAGGACACCGAGTACGGCCTCGACACCCTGCGCCGGGACTTCGGCGACCAGGTGGCCCTCCTGGTGGACGGTGTCACCAAGCTGGACAAGGTCAAGTTCGGTGAGGCCGCGCAGGCCGAGACGGTCCGCAAGATGGTCGTCGCGATGGCCAAGGACCCCCGGGTGCTGGTCATCAAGCTCGCCGACCGGTTGCACAACATGCGCACGATGCGCTTCCTGCGGCGTGAGAAGCAGGAGCAGAAGGCCCGCGAGACGCTGGAGATCTACGCGCCGCTCGCCCACCGGCTGGGCATGAACACCATCAAGTGGGAGCTGGAGGACCTCGCCTTCGCGATCCTCTACCCCAAGATGTACGACGAGATCGTCCGGCTGGTCGCCGAGCGCGCGCCGAAGCGGGACGAGTACCTGGCCACCGTCATCGACGAGGTGCAGGCCGATCTGCGCGGCGCCCGCATCAAGGCCACCGTCACCGGCCGCCCGAAGCACTACTACAGCGTCTACCAGAAGATGATCGTCCGCGGCCGGGACTTCGCGGAGATCTACGACCTGGTCGGCATCCGCGTCCTGGTGGACACCGTCCGCGACTGCTACGCGGCGCTGGGCACGGTGCACGCGCGGTGGAACCCGGTGCCGGGCCGGTTCAAGGACTACATCGCGATGCCCAAGTTCAACATGTACCAGTCGTTGCACACGACGGTCATCGGGCCGGGCGGCAAGCCGGTGGAACTCCAGATCCGCACCTTCGACATGCACCGCCGCGCCGAGTACGGCATCGCCGCGCACTGGAAGTACAAGCAGGAGGCCGTGGCCGGCGCCTCCAAGGTCCGCACCGACGTGCCGAAGCGGTCCGGCAAGGGCGGCCAGGACACCGTCAACGACATGGCCTGGCTGCGCCAGCTGCTGGACTGGCAGAAGGAGACGGAGGACCCGGGCGAGTTCCTGGAGTCCCTGCGCTTCGACCTGTCCCGGCACGAGGTCTTCGTCTTCACACCCAAGGGCGACGTCATCGCGCTGCCCGCCGGCGCCACCCCCGTCGACTTCGCGTACGCCGTGCACACCGAGGTCGGCCACCGCACGATCGGCGCCCGCGTCAACGGGCGCCTGGTCCCGCTGGAGTCCACCCTGGACAACGGCGACACCGTCGAGGTCTTCACCTCCAAGGCGCCCGGCGCCGGCCCGTCCCGGGACTGGCTGAACTTCGTCAAGTCCCCCCGGGCGCGCAACAAGATCCGGGCCTGGTTCTCCAAGGAGCGCCGGGACGAGGCGATCGAGCAGGGCAAGGACGCCATCGTGCGGGCCATGCGCAAGCAGAACCTGCCGATCCAGCGCATCCTCACCGGCGACTCCCTCGTCACGCTCGCGCACGAGATGCGCTACCCGGACATCTCCTCGCTGTACGCGGCGATCGGCGAGGGCCACGTCGCCGCGCAGAACGTCGTGCAGAAGCTGGTCCAGGCACTCGGCGGCGAGGACGCCGCCAGCGAGGACATCGCCGAGACGGCGCCGCCGCTGCGGCGCGGCGGCGGCCGGGAGAAGCGCCGCTCCAGCGCCGACCCGGGGGTCATCGTCAAGGGCGTCGACGACGTGTGGGTCAAGCTCGCCCGCTGCTGCACCCCCGTGCCCGGGGACCCGATCATCGGCTTCGTCACCCGGGGCTCCGGGGTCTCGGTGCACCGCGCGGACTGCGTCAACGTCGACTCCCTCTCCAGGGAGCCGGAGCGCATGCTGGACGTGGAGTGGGCGCCGACGCAGTCCTCGGTGTTCCTGGTCGCCATCCAGGTCGAGGCGCTGGACCGCTCCCGGCTGCTGTCCGACGTCACCCGGGTGCTGTCCGACCAGCACGTCAACATCCTGTCGGCGGCCGTGCAGACGTCCCGGGACCGGGTCGCGACCTCCCGCTTCACCTTCGAGATGGGCGACCCGAAGCACCTGGGGCACGTGCTGAAGGCGGTGCGCAAGGTAGAGGGCGTCTACGACGTCTACCGCGTCACCTCCGCCCGCCGCCCGTAAGCGGAACGAGCAGAGGCGGAGAGGCCCGGTCCGTTGTCGGACCGGGCCTCTCCCGTCTTCTCGGCAGACGCGCGTCAGCCGCCGAACTCCTCCAGGCCCTTCAGCGCCTGGTCGAGCAGCGCCTGACGGCCCTCGAGCTCACGCTCCAGCTTCTGCGCCTTCGCGGTGTTGCCCGCCGCCCGCGCCTGTTCCAGCTGGCCGCGCAGCTTGTCCACCGCGTCCTGGAGCTGGCCGGTGAGACCGGCGGCCCGCGCCCGCGCCTCGGGGTTGCTGCGGCGCCACTCGGCCTCCTCGGCCTCCTGGACCGCCCGCTCCACGGCGTGCATCCGGCCCTCGATCTTCGCCTTCGCGTCACGCGGGACGTGACCGATCGCGTCCCAGCGCTCGTTGATCGCCCGGAACGCCGCCCGCGCCGCCTTCAGGTCGCTGACGGGGAGCAGCTTCTCGGCCTCGGCGGCCAGCTCCTCCTTGCGGGTCAGGTTCTCCCGCTGCTCGGCGTCCCGCTCGGCGAACACCTCACCGCGCGCCTGGAAGAAGACGTCCTGGGCGCCGCGGAAGCGCTGCCACAGGTCGTCCTCGTGCTCGCGCTGCGCCCGGCCGGCGGCCTTCCACTCCTGCATCAGGTCGCGGTAGCGGGCCGACGTCGCGCCCCAGTCCTTGGAGGACGACAGCGCCTCCGCCTCGGCGACCAGCTTCTCCTTGCGCCGCCTGGCCTCCTCGCGCTGGTTGTCCAGCGCGGCGAAGTGCGCCTTGCGGCGCTTGGAGAAGGCCGAGCGGGCGTGCGAGAAGCGGTGCCACAGCTCGTCGTCGGACTTGCGGTCCAGCCGGGGCAGCCCCTTCCAGGTGTCCACCAGCGCGCGCAGCCGCTCCCCGGCCGCCCGCCACTGCTCGCTCTGCGCCAGCTTCTCGGCCTCGGCGACCAGGTCCTCCTTGGCCTTGCGGGCCTCCTCGGTCTGCTTCGCCTTCGCCGCCTTGCGCTGCTCGCGGCGCTCGGCGACCGTCTCGGACAGCTTGTCCAACCGGACGCGCAGGGCGTCCAGATCGCCCACGGCGTGGTGGGCGTCCACCTGTTCCCGGATGTGCCCGATCGCGGTCTCGGCGTCCTTCGCCGACAGATCGGTGGTCCTCACCCGGCGCTCAAGGAGGTCGATCTCCACGACCAGGCCCTCGTACTTGCGCTCGAAGTAGGCGAGGGCCTCGTCCGGCGAACCCGCCTGCCACGAACCGACGACCTGCTCACCCTCGGCCGTACGCACGTACACGGTCCCCGTCTCGTCGACGCGGCCCCACGGGTCGCTGCTCACAGCGCCTCCTCCACATGACGCCGGCAGGGCCTGCCGCCCTGGGCGTCGTCCACAGTTGTCGTCCGGCGGGGAGTCTTTCGCCGTGCCGACCGCCGGCTACCGCCGTCCGGTCGTAGAACACGCGCCCCACCTCACGCAAACATAGGCGACGGGCGGCCCGGCTGTCCGCATCCGGCGCGAGGTGAATCCGCGAGCACGACAACCGCGTCCGCGGCGGCACGCGGTACTCAGCCGGCGGTCACGGTGGCCTTGTTGATCACCACGGTGGCGTTGGGCGCGGTCGCCTGGATCTCGGGCGCCGGGTACACACCGGCGTCGGCGATCTTCTTCAGCACGTCCATCCCCGCCTTGCCCTCGGCGACCGTCCCGAACGGCGTGTAGTCCGCCGGCAGCGGGCTGTCCTCGTAGACGAGGAAGAACTGGCTGCCGCCGCTGTCCCGGCCCTGCCCGGTCTGCGCGTTGTAGGTGTTGGCCATGGCCACCGTGCCGGCCGGGTAGACGCCGTCCGCGACGCGCTTGTCCTTCAGGTTCTCGTCGGGGATGGAGTACCCGGGGGTGCCCTGCCCGGTGCCGGTCGGGTCGCCGCACTGGAGGACGAAGAGCCCACCCTCGGTCATCCGGTGGCAGGCGGTGTGGTCGAAGTACTTCTGCCCGGCGAGGAAGCTGAACGAGTTCACCGTGCGCGGGGCGTCGCGCGCGTCCAGGTTGATGGTGATGTCACCGCAGGTCGTCTCCAGCACCATGGTGTGGTCGGCCTCGGTGTCGATCGACATCTTCGGTTCCTTGTCCCACTGCTTGCCGTTCGGCTTGCCGGGGGCCGGCTTCTCGCACGGGTCGGGGCCGCGGCTGGGCGTGGGCGTCGCGTCGGCCGCGTCGTCCCGGCGCTCCTCACCGCCGCCGAACGCCGCGACCGAGGCCCACACGGCCGTCGAGGCGACCGCGACCACCAGCACGGCGGCGAGCACCGCGTTGCGGATCCTGGTCCTCCGCCGGGCCGCCTCGTGCCGTGCCATGCGCCGGCGCTCCTTCTCCGCCGCCAGCTGTCGACGCCGCTTCTCCGCGCTGACCACGTGCTTCTCCTTCGGAAAACCTTCGGGGGGCTTGTCGCGCTCGGCACCGGGCGCGGTGACCGTACGGTAGTACGGGTTCGCCGCGGCGCACCCGGCGCCGGTAGGCTCGTGGGGCACGCCAACCGTTGCCGGACGACTGAAGGACGAACGTGCTCATTGCCGGGTTCCCCGCCGGTGCCTGGGGGACGAACTGTTATCTGATCGCTCCCGCCGCCGGTGAGGAGTGCGTGATCATCGACCCCGGCCACGAGGCCGCCGAGGGAGTCGAGGAGGCGCTCGCCAGACACCGGCTCAAGCCGGCCGCCGTCATCCTCACCCACGGCCATCTCGACCACGTGGCGTCCGTGGTCCCGGTCTGCGGCGCGCACGACGTGCCGGCCTGGATCCACCCCGAGGACCGCTACATGATGAGCGACCCGGAGAAGGCCCTCGGCCGGTCCATCGGCGCCCGGCTGCTGGGCGAGCTGACCGTCGGCGAGCCGGACGACCTGCGGGAGCTGACCGACGGCTCGGTGCTCGAGCTCGCCGGCATGGAGTTCACCGTCGCGCACAACCCCGGCCATACCAGGGGGTCGGTGAGCTTCAGGATGCCCGAACAGGCCGACATCCCGCCGGTGATGTTCGCGGGCGACTTCCTGTTCGCCGGCTCCATCGGACGCACCGACCTGCCCGGCGGCGACCACGACGAGATGCTGCGCTCCCTCGCGCGGGTCTGCCTCCCGCTGGACGACCACACCGTCGTACTGCCCGGGCACGGTCCCCAGACGACCATCGGCCGCGAGCGCGCCACCAACCCGTTCCTTCGCGGGCTGGTCGCCGGCGGCGAGGGCGGCCGACCAGCCGCCCCACGACGAGGAATGTGACGAGAGAACACCCGTGAGCACCTTCTCCGCCCCCAAGGGCACCTACGACCTGCTCCCCCCGGAGTCCGCCGACTTCCTCGCCGTCCGCGAGGCGATCTCGGCCCCGCTGCGCCGGGCCGGCTACGGCTACGTCGAGACGCCGGGCTTCGAGCACGTCGAGCTGTTCGCCCGAGGCGTGGGCGAGTCCACCGACATCGTCACCAAGGAGATGTACACCCTCACCACCAAGGGCGGCGACGAGCTCGCGCTGCGCCCGGAGGGCACCGCGTCCGTGCTGCGCGCCGCCCTCCAGGCCAACCTTCACCGGGGCGCCCTGCCGGTGAAGCTGTGGTACTCCGGCTCCTACTACCGCTACGAGCGCCCGCAGGCCGGCCGCTACCGGCACTTCTCCCAGGTCGGCGCCGAGGCCCTGGGCGCCGAGGACCCGGCGCTCGACGCCGAGCTGGTCATCCTGGCCGCCGACGCCTACCGTGCGCTCGGCCTGCGCCAGGTCAGGCTGCTGCTGAACTCGCTGGGCGACGCCGAGTGCCGGCCGGTCTACCGGGCCGCCCTCCAGGACTTCCTGCGCGCCCTCGACCTCGACGAGGACACCCGCGCCCGCGTCGAGATCAACCCGCTGCGGGTGCTGGACGACAAGCGGGAGAGCGTCCGCGCCCAGCTCACCGACGCCCCGCTGATGCGCGACCACCTCTGCGAGGGCTGCAAGTCCTACCACGAGCAGGTCCGCGACCTGCTGCTCGCCGCCGGCGTGGAGTTCGAGGACGACCCGCGCCTGGTCCGCGGCCTGGACTACTACACCCGTACGACGTTCGAGTTCGTCCACGACGGGCTGGGTTCGCAGTCCGCCGTCGGCGGCGGCGGCCGCTACGACGGCCTTGCGGAGATGCTCGGCGGCCCGGCGCTGCCATCCGTGGGCTGGGCGCTCGGCGTCGACCGCACGGTCCTGGCGCTGCGCGCGGAGGGCGTGGAGCTGCCCCGCGCGGACGCCACCGAGGTCTTCGCCGTGCCCGTCGGCGAGGAGGCCAGGCGTACCCTGTTCCACACGGTCACCGAGCTGCGCCGGCAGGGCGTGGCGGCGGACTTCGCCTACGGCGGCAAGGGCCTGAAGAACGCCATGAAGTCCGCCAACCGCTCCGGCGCGGCGCTCGCCCTGGTACTCGGCGAGCGCGACCTGGCCGAGCGGGTCGCGCAGCTCAAGGACCTGGCCACCGGCGAACAGGTCGCCGTGCCGCTGGAGAACCTGACAACCGAGGTGCTGGCGAAACTCAACCGGCCCGCCGCTCGTTGAGGCACATGACCCGCACACCCCACCCGACGGGATGACACCGCTATGACCACGACGGCTCCCCCCGACACCACGGACACCGGCGACGGCCGGACCCAGGGTGCCATCGCGGCGACCAGGGCGTTCGCCTGGACGCTGATCGTCACCGGAGCCGCCGGGCTGCTCGCCTCGTGGGTCATCACGGTCGACAAGATCCGGTTGATGCAGGCCGAGCTCGCGGGGGAGACCTACACCCCCGGGTGCAGCTTCAACCCGATCGTCGCCTGCCAGAACGTCATGCAGAGCGAGCAGGCCGAGGCGTTCGGCTTCCCGAACCCGATCCTCGGCCTGGTCACCTACGCGGTGGTGGTCACGATCGGTGTCGGGGCGCTGGCCGGGGCGCGCTACCAGCGCTGGTTCTGGCTGGGCCTGCAGGGCGGCACGCTGTTCGGCGTCGGCTTCTGCACCTGGCTGATGTACCAGTCGCTGTACAACATCAACTCGCTGTGCCTGTGGTGCACCCTGGCGTGGGTCGCCACCCTGTGGATGTTCTGGCTCACACTGACGCACAACCTGCGGCACCGGATCATCCCGGCGCCCGAGGGGCTGCGCTCGCTGCTGCTGGAGTTCCCGTGGGTGCTGCCGGTGCTGCACACCGGGCTGATCGGCATGCTGATCCTGCTGCGCTGGTGGGACTTCTGGATCAGCTGATCCCGCCGTTCTCCTCGGCTGATCCCCGGTTGCGCGCCCCGCGCGGCACTCCGCCGCGTGGGGCGCCGCCCGTTCCGCCTCCGGTGTTGTCAGTGGCTTGTCCTAGGCTTCCTCGTGTGGAGCCCGACCTGTTCACCGCCGCCGCCGAGGAGCGCCAGGAGCGCGAGCCGTCCGCCAGCCCGCTGGCGGTCCGGATGCGCCCCCGAAGCCTGGACGAGGTGGTCGGGCAGCAGCATCTGCTGCGGCCCGGCTCGCCGCTGCGCCGCCTGGTGGGGGAGGGGGCCGGCGGTCCGGCCGGCGCGTCCTCGGTGCTGCTGTGGGGCCCGCCCGGCACCGGCAAGACGACGCTCGCCTACGTGGTCTCCCGTGCCACCGACAAGCGGTTCGTCGAGCTGTCGGCGATCACGGCCGGGGTGAAGGAGGTCCGTGCGGTCATCGAGTCGGCGCGGCGCTCCTCGGGCGCCTACGGCAAGGACACCGTCCTGTTCCTCGACGAGATCCACCGCTTCAGCAAGGCGCAGCAGGACTCGCTGCTGCCGGCGGTGGAGAACCGCTGGGTCACGCTCATCGCGGCGACCACGGAGAACCCGTACTTCTCCGTCATCTCGCCGCTGCTGTCCCGCTCGCTGCTGCTGACGCTGGAGCCGCTGACCGACGACGACCTGCGCGGGCTGCTGCGCCGCGCGCTCACCGACGAACGCGGCCTGGCGGGCGCGGTGGAGCTGCCGGCGGACGCCGAGGCGCATCTGCTGCGGATCGCCGGCGGCGACGCGCGCCGGGCGCTGACGGCCCTGGAGGCTGGGGCCGGTTCGGCGCTCGCCAAGGGCGAGTCCGCGATCACGCTGGAGACGCTGGAGGAGGCCGTCGACCGGGCGGCGGTGAAGTACGACCGGGACGGCGACCAGCACTACGACGTGGCGAGCGCCCTGATCAAGTCGATCCGGGGCTCGGACGTGGACGCGGCGCTGCACTACCTCGCGCGGATGATCGAGGCCGGCGAGGATCCGCGCTTCATCGCCAGGCGGCTGATGATCTCGGCCAGCGAGGACATCGGGCTCGCCGATCCGTCGGCGCTCCAGACGGCCGTCGCCGCGGCGCAGGCGGTGGCCATGATCGGCTTCCCGGAGGCCCGGATCACGCTGAGCCAGGCCACCATCGCGCTCGCGCTGGCGCCCAAGTCGAACGCCGCCTACAAGGCCGTCGACGCGGCGCTGGCCGACGTCCGCGCGGGGCTGGCCGGCCCGGTGCCGGCCCATCTGCGGGACGGCCACTACAAGGGCGCGGGGAAGCTGGGGCACGGCGAGGGCTACCGGTACCCGCACGACCTGCCCGGTGGCATCGCCGCACAGCGGTACGCGCCCGAGGAACTGCACGGCAGGCGGTACTACGAGCCGACGCGCTACGGGGCCGAGGCGCGGTACGCGGAGGTCGCCGAGCGCGTCCGGGCCCGGCTGCGCGGCGAGGAGCCGCCGAGGGCCCGCCCGGAGGGCGACTGACCGGCCGGCGGGTCCGACGTCCGAAGCGGGGTCAGCCGTCCCAGCCGGCGGCCTCGAAGAGCCGGTGCATCTCGCGCCGCAGGCCCATCACGTCGGTGACCGGGTCCGGGAACTCGAAGCGCACGTCGAAGCCCTCCTGCCGGCGGCAGTAGCGCAGCCGCATCCCGTGCCGGTCCAGCGCGAGCGGCACGGGCCGGTGGCCGGTGGCGGCCGCCGCGGCCTCCTCGCCGAGCAGCGCGGTGAGCCGGTCCAACTGCCCGGGGTGGGCGGCGGCCAGGTGCTGGAGCAGTTCGGCCTCGTGCCGGGCGAGCGGGTCGGGCCGCGCGGCGGCGAAGTCCTCGGCGGACACCCGGCACTCGCCCCACAGGTCGTCGACCTGGACCTCGCCGACCTCCAGCCGCAGCATCATCCAGCCCATGCCGCCGGGCGGCGGCCCGGCCGGGTTCCGGTCGGTGAGCAGCTTGGCGGCGATGCCCCGCTCCCGGCCCCGCACCGCGGTCAGCCAGCCGGCGACCCAGGCGCGGCCCCTGATCCGGTGCGGGACGCTCACCGGGGCGACGTCGGTGAGTTCCATCACGGCGGCCACGTCGTCGTCCTGGGCGTAGGCGCCGGCCCTGGCCGCGGGGGAGTCGGCGGGTACCAGTAGAATCACGTCACCACCGGTGTTCACAGCGCGCGCTTCCGGGACTCCCGAGCCGAGATCGTCGAGCTCGATTCCCGGAATGCTCAGTGCTGCGGATACCCTGGACTCAACGAGGGTTCGCACCCGCTCGGCAGCCGTGGGCTGCCGAAGGTCTTCCGTGGGACGCGGCTGCCCCTCCTCCCGCATGCCGTGGGGGGACGCCTGGTGATCGTTCACGATTCCGGGCAGGGGGTTCCCAGGACGAAACATGCGTTCTCCTCTACTAAGGTAAGCCTCACCTAACTTACACGGAGGACTGTTCAACGTGAACCAGTCGCGTCCCAAGGTCAAGAAGTCGCGTGCGCTCGGCATCGCGCTGACCCCGAAGGCCGTCAAGTACTTCGAGCAGCGCCCGTACCCGCCGGGCGAGCACGGCCGTGGCCGCAAGCAGAACAGCGACTACAAGGTCCGTCTGCTCGAGAAGCAGCGTCTGCGCGCGCAGTACGACATCAGCGAGAAGCAGATGGCCCGTGCCTACGACCGCGCTCGGAAGGTCGAAGGCAAGACGGGCGAGGCCCTCATCGTCGAGCTTGAGCGCCGTCTGGACGCGCTCGTCCTGCGGTCCGGTCTGGCCCGCACGATCTACCAGGCCCGTCAGATGGTCGTCCACGGCCACATCGAGGTCAACGGCCGCAAGGTCGACAAGCCGTCCTTCCGCGTCCGCCCGGACGACGTCGTGATGGTCCGCGAGCGCAGCCGTGCCAAGCACCCGTTCCTGGTCGCCCGCGAGGGTGGCTACGCGGGTGAGGGCGAGACCCCGCGCTACCTGGAGGTCAACCTCCAGGCGCTGGCGTTCCGCCTCGACCGGGACCCCAACCGCAAGGAGATCCCGGTGATCTGCGACGAGCAGCTCGTCGTCGAGTACTACGCCCGCTGATCCACGGGAGCCGGACGGCTCCCCGGCTCGGCACCGCCCTCCGTACCGTCGGCTCTCGCGCCGCGGTGCGGGGGGCGTCGCGTTACCCGCTGCCCCCGCCCGTGTGTGCGGGTGATATCCGGTCGGGGCGGCGCGGGGCGGCGCGATAAGGTCGTGCCCTGCCCGCCGCCGGGGAAGGGCCCTGAAGCCCCTGGAGGACAGCCCGTTCGGCGGGGCAGACCCGTAGACGCCCGTACAACCGAGGGAAGCGGTGCAGCGTGTCCGGTGGAGAGGTGGCCGGCCTCCTCGTGGCGGTCTTCTGGGCGATCCTGGTGTCGTTCCTGGCCGTGGTGCTGGTGCGGCTCGCGCAGACGCTCAGAGCCGCCACCGAGCTGGTGACCGGGGTGACCGAGCGGGCCGTTCCGCTGCTCGGTGAGGCCTCGGCGACCGTCCGCAGCGCCCAGACGCAGCTGGAGAAGGTCGACGCGATCGCCACCGACGTCCAGGAGGTCACCGCCAACGCCTCGGCGCTGTCCTCCACGGTGTCCACCGCGTTCGGCGGCCCGCTGGTGAAGGTCGCCGCCTTCGGCTACGGCGTGCGCCGGGCCCTGCGCGGCCGCGCCGCCCAGGACGCCGGCGGCCGCACCCCCCGACGCACGACCGTGCTGACCGGCCGTACCGTGCCGCCCGCCAGGGGCGGTCGGCGGTGGCGCGGCGGAAAGGACTGACGCACCGTGTTCCGCCGAGCATTCTGGTTCACCGCCGGCGCCGCCGCCGGCGCCTGGGCCACCAACAAGGTGCATCGGAAGATCCGCAGCCTCACCCCCGAGTCGCTGGCCGCCCGGGCCGCCGACCGGGCCGTGGAGACCGGGCACCGGCTGCGGGAGTTCGCCCTCGACGTGCGGGCCGGAATGGTCCAGCGCGAGGAGGAGTTGAACGACGCGTTGGGCATCGGCGCCGACCCGGACGAGGCGACCGCCCGCCCACTGCC
>NZ_WMLF01000141.1 GCF_014156695.1 Streptomyces durbertensis
GAGCAGCGCGGTGGCGGTGGCCGTCAAGGGGGTGAGCGCGCCGCCCCGGGCGGCCAGCACCGCCAAGGGAGCACCGCCACGGCAGCTCCTCACCGAAAGGACACACACATGCGAAGGCGCATTTGGGCCCTCCCGGCCATGGCACTCGCCCTCGGTCTGCTGGGCACGCCCGCCACGGCCGCCCCCACCCACACCCCCGCGAAGGCGCCGGGCGCGGTCGCCGGCCAGGCGTCGACGGGCCAGCTCGCCGCGCATCCCGGACACCAGCGCGGCAAGGGGAAGTCACTCGCCTTCGCCGCCGTCCTCACCGGCGACCAGGAGATCTCCGACAAGGGCCGCCGCGGCGCCGGCGACCGCGACGGCGAGGCCGTGATCGTCATGAAGGTGAAGGGGAACAAGCTGGTCTTCGCGCTGAAGTGGCGGGGGATCAAGGCACCCAGCGCCGGCCACATCCACATCGGCGGCGCCGGCCGCAACGGCGACGTGAAGGTCCCGCTGTTCGGTACGGCGATGCCGCGCACGGCCCGCGCCGCCGCCGGCCACGTCAAGCTCGACAACGCGGCGATCGCGCAGGCCATCGGCAAGAATCCCGGCGGCTTCTACGTGAACATCCACAACAAGGAGTTCCCCGGCGGCGCGGTGCGCGGCCAACTGCGGCACCTGGGCAAGGCCGTCAACCCGCTCGACATCATCAAGGCCGGGAAGCTGCGCGCGTTCGCCAGCGGCTTCCAGGAGGTCAGCGACAACGGGCTGCCGCTCGCCGGCGACCTCGACGGCTTCGGTGTGGCCTTCGTCGACCCGCGGCACGACCGGGCCCACTACTCCGTGGCCTGGCTGAACATCGGCACCCCGCAGGCCGCGCACATCCACGAGGGCGGCGCCGGCCGGAACGGCAAGGTCCGCTTCCCGCTCTTCACCGAGCCGGTGCCCAGCAACGTGTTCGCGCTCTCCGGCGTCGTCCACAAGCTCAACCCGGCCGGGCTGAAGCACATCGCCGGCAACAGCCGCAACTTCTACTTCAACCTGCACAACAAGGAGTTCCCCGGCGGCGCGATCCGCGGCCAGCTGCACCACTGACCGCGGGTCCCGGGCCCGCGCGGGCCGGTGGCGTCACCGGGGCCACTGCCAGGCCAGGCCGTGGAAGCCGACGGTGCAGCGGCCGGGCAGCAGGTGGGCGGTGTGCGAGGCGTCCAGTTCCACCCGGTGCAGCCGGCCGCGCGGACCGTCCGCCCCGGGACGGTGGTAGCGGTGGCAGCGCACCGGGAGCGCGGCGGGGTGGAAGCGGACGTGCAGCAGCAGCTCACGCAGTCCCGGCCGCACCGACCGCTCGTGGAAGAGCGTCGGCGTTCGGCAGCCGTCGATGGCCAGTTCGTACTCCACGATCGCGGTCTCACTGGCCCGCAGCGGCCGGCCGAACAGCACCTCGACCACCGCGCAGGAGAGCACCGGGTCGCACCGCACCTCTCCGAGCCGGCCGCAGTGCACGCGCACGTCCACGGGGAGCGAGCGCGGGTCGTCGACCTCGTGGACGACGGTGAGCCGGTCGACCCCGGGCCGTGACGCCCGGACGACCTGCTGCACCAGGACCCGCCGTACGCAGCGCGACTCGTCCAGCACCAGGGTGTCGCGGACCGTCAGGGCCCGCAGCCCGGTGTTGAACTCGCGGAAGGCGGCACCGCCCAGCGCCGCCTCCTGGGCCGAGCCGGTGCCGTAGAGCGTGCGCAGCACGGCCGGGCTCTCCGGCCCGGTCACCGAACGGCCCCGCGGCCGCTGCGGGCCCAGCAGCCCGGACAACTCGCCCTCGGCGAGGCCGAGTATCGATTCCAGGGCGGTCAGCGCGGCGAGCGAGTCGCGGCGTTCGGGCTGGCTGCGGCCGCGCTGCCAGTGGCTGAGGGTGGCGGGACTGAGCGGCAGCCCGCGCGCGGCCAGTCGGCTGGACAGCCGCTGCAGCGGCAGCCCGCGCCGGGCGACGGCGGCCCGCAGGGCCCGGGCGAAGGGGGTTCCGGGGTCGGGGAAGACCGGGTCGTCCATCGTGCTCTCCGCGTCGTGCGTGTGTGGGGGGCGGCGCGGTCCGGCGGCGACGGCCGAGCGCGCGCCGGGGCTGGTGGATCCCGCCCCGGCGCGCGCTGGGTGTGTCCTGGCGCGTCCTGCGTCAGTTCGTGTCGAGCCGCAGACCGTAGTAGGAGAGTGTGTCGTCCAGCGGCTGGAAGTACGAGCTGCCGGGACTGTTGACAGCTCCGGTGCACCGCTGGCTGATCGGGCCGCCGGAGGTCATGCCCTGCGCCTGGTTGCCGGAGATGTAGGCGCCGCCGCTGTCACCGCCCTCGGTGCACACGCTGGACCGGCCGAGCCCGGTGACCACCGTGTCGGGGCCGCCGTTGCGGTCCTTGTAGGTGACGGTGACGTTGTAGCCCTGGACGGTGCCGCAGGTCCAGCGGGTCGTGGCGCCGGACTTGCAGACGCTGGCGCCCACGGCGGCGCGGTTGCCGCCGCGCACCGCGATGTTCCCGGCCGAACCCCAGGTGCCGACGGCGGTGGCTATGGACGAGCCGGCGTCGAGCCGCGCGATGCCCATGTCCACGCTGTTCGCGCCCAGCCGGAACCGGGAGTGCGTGGCCTGCGCGAACCGGCTGCCGTTGTGGAGGAGGACGGGCAGCGAGTCGACGCAGTGGCCGGCGGTCACCAGGTGCGGGCGGCCGGCGCTGTCCCGGGCGCCGAAGCCGACCGAGCAGTAGCCGGGGCCGTTGCCGAACGTCATCCTGCTGCCCGGGTACACGGTCTGCTGCGCCTCGGCGGGCGCCGCGTCCGTCACCACCCGTACGGCGTCGCCGAACCCTCCGGCGCGCGCCAGGAACGCCCGGGCGGCGGGGGCGCCCCGGTCGTTGACGCGCACGGTCACGGTGTCGGAGGCCAGGTCGGTCTCCCAGGAGGTGACGCCGCTCGGCGTGCGGGTCGCGGCGGCCCGGTCCAGGGCGGCCTTGATCCGGTCGAGTGCCGCCTCTCCGCGTTCCGCCTTGCGGGCGGTCAGGCCGGCCTCGGCGATCCGCTCGGCGGCGCGGCCGTCTGCCGCGTTGACGACCAGCGAGCCGTCGCCGTCGAAGAACGCGCCGTCGGTGCGGACGCCGGCCGTGCGCAACCGGTCCAGCCGCGCCTGCTGCGCGGCCTCGCGGTCCAGCCGGCGCTCGGCGGCGCGCTCGCTGACGCCG
Source organism: Streptomyces durbertensis (assembly GCF_014156695.1). Classification (GTDB taxonomy): domain Bacteria; phylum Actinomycetota; class Actinomycetes; order Streptomycetales; family Streptomycetaceae; genus Streptomyces; species Streptomyces durbertensis. Next base: position 3,207 of record NZ_WMLF01000141.1, read on the forward strand.
AGCGACGCGGCCAACGCGCCGACCATCGCCGGGTCGTAGCCGGACGCCGTCGGGACGGAGGCGGCGGGCGAGGCGGACCAGCCGGGCGAGCCGGACGAGCCGGACGAGCCGGACGAGGAAGCCGAGGACGGGCCGGGCGCCGGGGCGGCTGCCTGCGCGGTGCCCAGCGCGGTGGTGGAGATCACCGCACCGGCGACGGCGGCGGCGAGCAGTGAGGCGCGCGCGAGTGGGAAGCGTGCCACGGGGGTTCCTTTCGGTCGCGGGACGGCCACCGAGGGGCGGAAGGACGCAGTGGGGTTCGCGCGAGGCGCGTGCGGCTTCCGGGCGGCCGCCCGACGCCATGTCCATGTCGAACAGGCGCGACCGAACCCTGTCCCGTGACACCGGGCCACGACAAGCTCCGTGCGGCGTCCGGTTTTTGACAGTTATCCGGCGAACTGTTTACGCCCTGCCCGGGGGTGCTCGGCGGGCGCTACCCTGCTTCCTGCGACAACGACCTTGTGCGCCGGCCGGATCCACGGCAGGTGCCGTCCCGCCGCCCGACCAGCGGCGGCCGATCCTCGCGGGGAACCGACACGTGAAGAGGCGTACGTCAGTTCATGGGCGCCACCGGAGGCGCCGATGAGTGGGATGTGGCTCGTCTACACCGGCGGAGGGGTGCTGCTCGGCGCGACCCTGGTGTCGCTGGCCGCCGGACGCCTCGACCGCCCGGTGTGGCGCAGCCCCGGCGCGCTGCTCGCCGGCGCCGGGGGAGGGCTGCTCGCGCTCTGCTTCGCCGCCGTCGGCGGGGGGCGGGGCGTCGCGCTGTCGGCGGCCCTGCTGTGGTTCGCCGGGACCGCCCTGTTCACGCACGTCTGCGCGGACGGCCTGCGGCGCCGGCCCGGTCGCGCCGTGTGACGGTCGGCGGGTGCCGGGTGAGTCCGGTGAGGCAGGCCGCCTGGCTCCGTCGGCGTGGCGGGTGCACGCTGGAGGGAGCGATCCCGGGAGGCGAGCCGCCGTGAGTGCTGCCGACGTCGTCGTGGTGGTCGGGGCCGTCGTGCTGACGGCCCTGCTGGGCTGGTACTTCTTCGGGCCGCGCCGGGAGGGAGCGGCCCGGGTCGAGGACGGCGTCCAGCGGGTGCGGGTGACCGTCAGGGGCGGCTACAGCCCCGACCGGATCAGGGTCCGCGAGGGCACGCCCGTCGAGCTGGTCTTCGACCGGCAGGAGGCGGGGGAGTGCACGTCCCGTGTGGTGTTCCCGGACCTCCGGGTGAGCGCCGGGCTGCCCGCGCACACGACCACCACCGTGCGGCTGGCGCCCGACCGGCCGGGCAGATACCCGTTCGCATGCGGCATGAACATGATCCACGGCACGCTGCTCGTGGAACCGTCGGAGGGCGGCGGCCCCGAGGAACCGGCGGGCACGAGGGAGGGCGCGCTTGCCGGGGGCCCGGCCGCGGCCCCCGAAGGCCCGGCCGGCGGACCCGAGCAGCCGCCGGAGGGGGCCGAGGCCGAGGCGGACGACGCCGCCGAACGGCAGGCGGAGATCCGGGACCTCACCCGGCGCGTGACCGTCGGCGCCGTGCTGACCGCGCCCGTGCTGGTGTTCGTCATGGCGCACGAGCTGTTCCAGGCCGGCTGGGTGCCGGACTGGCTGCTGAACCACTGGCTCCAGTTCGCCCTGATCACGCCGGTGATGTTCTACACCGGCCTGCCGATCCACACCACGGGCTGGCTGGCGCTGCGCCACCGGTCGGCGGAGATGAACAGCCTGATCACGCTCGGCACCAGCGCCGCGTACGGCTACAGCGTGCTGGTCACCGTCGCCCCCGGCGTGCTGCCCGCGGACGTGCGGGAGGTGTACTACGAGGCCGTCGGCGTCATCATCACCCTCATCCTGCTCGGCCGGCTGCTGGAGGCCCGCGCCAAGGCGGGCACCGGGGAGGCCATCCGCGCCCTGCTCGGGCTGCGGCCGCGCACCGCCCGGGTGGTGCGGGACGGCACGGAACAGGAGGTGCCGCTGGAGGACGTCGTGGTGGGCGACGAGCTTGTCGTCCGGCCGGGGGAGAAGATCCCGGTGGACGGCCGCGTCGCCGACGGCTCCTCGGCGGTCGACGAGTCGATGGTGACCGGCGAGTCGATGCCGGTCGGCAAGCGCGCCGGGGACGAGGTCGTCGGCGGCACGGTGAACGGCACGGGCTCGCTGCGGGTGCGGGCGGAGAAGGTCGGCGCGGACACGGTGCTCGCGCAGATCGTCCGCCTGGTGCGGCAGGCGCAGGCGTCGCGGGCGCCGATCCAGCGGTTGGCGGACGCGGTCTCCGCCTACTTCGTCCCGGCCGTGATCGTCATCGCGATCGGCACGTTCGCGGTGTGGTTCACGGTGGGCCCGGCCCCGGCGCTCACCCTCGCGCTGGTCTCCGCCGTGGCCGTGCTGATCATCGCCTGCCCGTGCGCGCTCGGGTTGGCGACACCGTTGTCGGTGATGGTCGGCACCGGGAAGGGCGCCCGGGCCGGCATCCTGATCCGCTCGGCGGAGGCGCTGGAGACCGCGCACCGGCTGGACACCGTGGTGCTCGACAAGACCGGCACGATCACCGAGGGGCGCCCCCGGCTGACCGACGTCCTGCCCGTCGACGGCTGGGACGGGACCCGGCTGCTCGCCGTCGTCGCGGCGGCCGAGGCGGACAGCGAGCACCCGCTCGCCCACGCGATCGTCACGGCTGCGGCGGAACGCGGAGTGACCGCCCCACGGGCGTCCGCCTTCGACTCGGTCACCGGACGGGGCGTCCGGGCCACCGTCGAGGGGCGCGAGGTGCTGGTGGGCAACGCGCGGCTGCTGCGCGCGGAGGGCGTCGACGTGTCGGAGGCCGTGGAGCTGGCGGAACGCTGCTCGGCCCGGGGGCGCACGCCCGTGCTGGTCGCGGTCGACGGCCGGCCGGCGGGGGTGCTCGCGGTCGCCGACACGGTCAAGGAGGACTCGGCGGACGCCGTCGCCGCACTCCGGCGGCTCGGCATCGACGTCGTCATGATCACCGGCGACGATCGGCGGACCGCCGCCGCCATCGCCGCCGAGGTGGGTGTCGAGCGGGTGCTCGCCGAGGTGCTGCCGGAACACAAGGCCGACGAGATCCGCCGGCTCCAGGGGGAGGGCCGCAGCGTCGGCATGGTCGGTGACGGCGTCAACGACGCGCCCGCCCTCGCGGCGGCCGATGTCGGGCTGGCCATCGGCACCGGCACGGACGTGGCCATCGAGGCCGCCGACGTCACGCTGATCTCCGGCTCGCTCGGCGGCGTGGTCACCGCCGTCCGGTTGTCCCGCGCGACGATGCGCAACATCCGGCAGAACCTCTTCTTCGCACTGATCTACAACACCATCGGGGTGCCGGTGGCGGCGGGCGTGCTCTACCCGTTCTGGGAGGTGCGGCTCAGCCCGATGATCGCCGCGGCGGCGATGGCGGCGTCCTCGCTGTCGGTGGTCACCAACGCCTCCCGGCTGCGCCGCTGGCGTCCCGCCCCGCTGGAGCCGGCCGGGGCGGCCCCGCCGACGGAACCCCGCGTCGAGACCTCCACCGAGAGGGACGCGGCGTCCGACGACGGCACCGGCGGCAGGAGCGCCGACAACAGCACCGACGAGGACACCGCCACCGACGTGGTGTGCGGCATGCGGGTGTCCCGGGCGACCGCCCCGGTCCGCCGCGAACTCCCGGAGGGGACGTACCACTTCTGCTCCCAGGGCTGCGCCGACACCTTCGACGCCGACCCCGGCCGCTTCCGCACCACGTCCCCCCGCGAGTGAGCCGCCCTGCGTCAGCCGAAGTTCCGCACGGCCTGGTAGTAGGTCCAGGCCAGCCCGTTGCAACTTGTCCTGGTGGCACCGCTGTAGCGGTTGCAGACCCGCTTGAGGTCCTCGTGGAACGCGCTGTCCAGTCGCGCCTTGTTGGCGGAGAACCCGCCGACCTCCTTGTAGTTGCGGTAGCCGAAGTCGTGGCGCTGGCATGCCGACTTGAAGGGGAAGCCGAACGGGTTGTCGGGGGAGGTGGTGCAGTAGTCCGTCGTCCAGTTGAAGCGGTAGGCGGACCAGGCGGAGCGGTTGCTGTTGGCGGACGCCCAGGCGTTGTAGCTGGTGACGGACGTCTGGGTGAAGCTCGCCAACACCCGCGGCTTGTCGGCCGGTACGGCGTTCGCGGCCGTGGCGGTGGCGAAGACGGTAGCCATGGCGACACCGGTGGCGGCCAGTCCTCTGACTGCGGTGCGGATCATGTGAGACCTCCGAGGTGCGTCCGGCGGGCCTTCGCCGGACAGCCTTCGGGGGTGGCAACAGCCCTGGTTCCCAAGGCAGTTGTCCCCCGCTGCGGTGCGGACGCTACGCGCGTCGCACCGCGGGAGGGCAGAGTCGTGCGGCAATCTTCACCGAGCGTTCCCAAGCCGAATCCGCGCCGCCGCTTGTGTGCCACCCCCGGTACACCGCGGCGGCCCGCGCGGCCTTCCGGAAACGCCGAACGCCCCACCCGAGGTGCTCGGGTGGGGCGTTCGGGGCGACCGGTGCCGGCCGGTAGGCCGGTCGGGGGTCAGAAGCGGCGCGTGATCAGCGCCCGCTTCACCTCCTGGATCGCCTTGGTGACCTCGATGCCGCGCGGGCAGGCGTCCGTGCAGTTGAACGTCGTGCGGCAACGCCACACGCCGTCACGGTCGTTGAGGATCTCCAGCCGCTGCTCTCCGGCCTCGTCGCGCGAGTCGAAGATGAAGCGGTGCGCGTTGACGATCGCCGCCGGGCCGAAGTACTGGCCGTCGTTCCAGAACACCGGGCAGGAGCTGGTGCACGCGGCGCACAGGATGCACTTGGTGGTGTCGTCGAAGCGCTCGCGGTCCTCGGCCGACTGCAGACGCTCACGCGTGGGCTCGTTGCCGGTGGTGACCAGGAACGGCATCACGTCGCGGTACGCCTGGAAGAACGGCTCCATGTCGACCACCAGGTCCTTGAGGACGGTGAGGCCCTTGATGGCCTCCACGGTGATCGGCTTCTCCGGGTTGATGTCCTTGATCAGCGTCTTGCACGCCAGCCGGTTGCGGCCGTTGATCCGCATCGCGTCGGAGCCGCAGATGCCGTGGGCGCAGGACCGGCGGAACGTCAGGGTGCCGTCCATCTCCCACTTGATCTTGTGGAGGGCGTCCAGGACGCGTTCCTTCGGATCGATCTCGATCTCGAAGTCCTCCCAGGCCGCCTCCTCCGCGACCTCCGGGTTGAACCGGCGGATGCGGAAGGTCGCCGTGATGTACGGCGCGGCGCCGGCCACGGCCGGCCCGAGGCCCTCGGTCTTGTCCAGGGTGGTGGTCATCAGTACTTACGCTCCATCGGCTGGTAGCGGGTCTGGACGACCGGCTTGTAGTCCAGCCGGATCGACTCGTTGCCGTCCGCGTCGACCTCGCGGTACGCCATCGTGTGGCGCATGAAGTTGACGTCGTCGCGGTCAGGGTAGTCCTCGCGGTAGTGACCGCCGCGGGACTCCTTGCGGGCCAGCGCGGACACCGCGGTGACCTCGGCCAGCTCCAGCAGGTTGCCCAGCTCGATGGCCTCCAGCAGGTCGGTGTTGAACCGCTTGCCCTTGTCCTGGACGGAGACGTTCTTGTACCGCTTGCGCAGGGCGGCGATCTCGTCGACCGCCTCCTTCAGCGTCTGCTCGGTGCGGAACACCATGACGTTCTTGTCCATGGTGTCCTGCAGCGCCTTGCGGATCTCGGTGACCCGCTCGGTGCCCGTCGAGCTCCGCAGCCGCTCGACCTGCTCGACCACCAGCGAGGCCGGGTCCTCCGGCAGCTCGACGTAGTCGGCGGTGGCGGCGTACTCGGCGGCGGCGATGCCGGCCCGCTTGCCGAACACGTTGATGTCCAGCAGCGAGTTGGTGCCCAGCCGGTTGGCGCCGTGCACGGAGACGCAGGCGACCTCGCCGGCCGCGTACAGGCCCGGCACGACCGTGGTGTTGTCCAGCAGCACCTCGCCCTGGACGTTGGTGGGGATGCCGCCCATGGCGTAGTGCGCGGTCGGCTGGATCGGGATCGGGTCGGTGTACGGCTCGATGCCCAGGTACGTCCGCGCGAACTCGGTGATGTCCGGCAGCTTGGCGTCCAGCTGCTCCGGCGGCAGGTGGGTGAGGTCGAGGAAGACGTGGTCGCCCTCGGGACCGCAGCCGCGGCCCTCGCGGATCTCGGTGTAGATCGAGCGGGACACCACGTCCCGGGAGGCGAGGTCCTTCATGACGGGCGCGTACTTCTCCATGAAGCGCTCGCCGTCCTTGTTGCGGAGGATGCCGCCCTCACCGCGGGCGCCCTCGGTGAGGAGGATGCCCATGCGCCAGATGCCGGTCGGGTGGAACTGGAAGAACTCCATGTCCTCCAGCGGCAGTCCGCGACGCCACGCGGCGGCCTGGCCGTCACCGGTCAGGGTGTGCGCGTTGGAGGAGACCTTGTAGAACTTGCCGTTGCCGCCCGAGGCGAAGATGACGGCCTTCGCCTGGAAGACGTGGATCTCGCCGGTGGCCAGGTCGTAGGCGACCACACCGGCGGTCCTCTTGACGCCGTCGACCTCGCTGAGGAGCAGGTCGAGCACGTAGAACTCGTTGTAGAACTCCACGCCCTCCTTGACGCAGTTCTGGTACAGCGTCTGGAGGATCATGTGGCCGGTGCGGTCGGCCGCGTAGCAGGACCGGCGGACCGGGGCCTCGCCGTGGTTGCGGCTGTGACCGCCGAAGCGGCGCTGGTCGATGGTGCCGCCCGGCGTCCGGTTGAACGGCAGGCCCATCTTCTCCAGGTCGAGGACGGCGTCGATGGCCTCCTTCGCCAGGATCTCGGCGGCGTCCTGGTCGACCAGGTAGTCACCGCCCTTGACCGTGTCGAAGGTGTGCCACTCCCAGTTGTCCTCCTCCACGTTCGCCAGCGCGGCGGCCATGCCGCCCTGCGCGGCGCCGGTGTGGGAGCGCGTGGGGTAGAGCTTGGTCAGCACGGCGGTGCGGCTGCGCTTCGTCGACTCGATGGCGGCGCGCATACCGGCGCCACCGGCGCCGACGATGACGGTGTCGTACTTGTGGATCTTCATGGCTCCAGTACCTCAGCCCTCAGATGTTCGGGTCGAAGGTGAAGATCACCAGCGTGCCCAGCAGGATGGTGAACACCGTCGCGGTGTACAGCAGCATCTTCAGCCAGAAGCGGGTGTTGTCCCGTTCGGCGTAGTCGTTGATGATCGTGCGCAGGCCGTTGGCGCCGTGCAGCATGGCGAGCCAGAGCATGATCAGGTCCCAGGCCTGCCAGAACGGCGAGGCCCAGCGACCGGCGACGAAGGCGAAGCTGATCTTGGTGACGCCGCCGTCCAGCACCAGCTGGATCAGCAGGTGGCCGAGCACCAGGACGACGAGCAGGATGCCCGACAGGCGCATGAACAGCCAGCCGTACATCTCGAAGTTGGTGCGGGTGGACTTCGGCGTCTTCCCGGTGCGGGCGCGGGGCGGCTCGATGAGCGGAGCCGGGTTCTCCACGGACGGTCCGGTCGAACCGGTGGAGCCGGTCGAGAGAGTCGCGTCGGACATCGGTGATCAGCTCCCGAACACTTCGTAGAAGGCGTGGGACAGGACGGGCCAGAAGGCTCCCGCCATCAGGACGATCCAGATGCCCATCACGGTGTACAGCATCTGCTTCTGGTACTTGGCACCCTTGGACCAGAAGTCGACCGCCACGACCCGGAGGCCGTTGAGCGCGTGGAAGAGGACGGCCGCGACGAGGCCGTACTCCATCAGGCCGACGAGCGGCGTCTTGTAGACGGCGATGGTCTCGTCGTACGCCTCGGGCGAGACGCGGACCAGGGCGGTGTCGAGGACATGGACGAGCAGGAAGAAGAAGATGAGGACGCCGGTGACTCGGTGAGCCACCCAGGACCACATGCCTTCCCGGCCGCGGTACAGCGTTCCAGCCGGCACGGAAAACCCTCCGGGAGCGGGATTGGGGCCTGCCGGCTTCAGTGTCGGTCGGGCCCGGCCGGGTACGGTCCACCGGCCGCCGCCATGGTAGCGACGAGGTGTCGGTTACCTCGCGCCGGGGGCATAGGTGTGATCAATCAGGCACGGAAGGACTACCGGTGGTGACTCTCCGTACGGCCAGACGCAGCAGTGCGGACACCGGGTCAGCACGGGGTCGGCGCGGGGCCGGCCCGGGTCAGCGCGGTGTGGTGCCGCCGGCGGCGACGGCCGTGCGGGCCAGCCGGCGGAGCCTGCCGAGGGCCAGGCGGCGCAGCTCCTCGCGGGTCGCCGCGCGCTCGTCGTCCTCGCTGTTGCCGAGCCGTGCGTGCAGGGCTGCCAGCTCGGCCGCAAGTCGCTCGTTCGGGGGTACCTCGTCCAGGCAGACCACAAACACGTGCTGGAACTTGGCCTCGTAGGCGGCGCGCGCGGCCTGCGAGGCGGTGTGCGCCGCGAGCGCGCCGGGCCCCTGGTAGGGGGCGGCCGTGTCGAACGGGTCCTCCGCCCCGGCTCGCGACCCGGCGCCCGCGCGCTGCCGGTCGGCCTCGGCGGACAGCGCCTCGCCCACCTCCGCCTGGGACAGGTCGTAGCTGGCCTCCTCGGCCGCCGCCAGCAGCGCACCGACGTCCGGATACGGGCGGTGTGCGGCCAGCCGACGAGCCCAGCGCGCGCTTCCGCAGCAGCGCCACAGCAGCGCCTCGGCCTCCGTGAAGGGGGCCGAGTTGAGGCGGTGGAGGGGGCCGAGGGGGCCC
>NZ_WMLF01000142.1 GCF_014156695.1 Streptomyces durbertensis
GACCCCACCCGCGAACCCGCCGCCTGACACCACGCGGCCCGCGCTTCGGCGGGATCGTTTCCAGCCGAAGTCGCGCCGGACCGCCGGCGCGTGGCGGCGGAGGTCGGGTCGGGAGGCCGCAGTCGGACGGCGTGTGTGCGCGCCGGGGCGAGGTCGGGCGGGGGCACGGGTGGTCTGCTTCCGGCCGTTGCCGGGGGCCTTCGCGTGGGAGAGTTGAAGTCCGCCGAGACCGGACAGGTGGGGGTTTCCCGGATGGTCCAGCGTCTGATGCCGTTCCTCAAGTGGACAGCGCTCCTGGTGGTCCTGGCCGAGGTCCTGCTGGTGTGGACCGGCACGGTGCCGCTGGCCGACGCCGTGGTGGTCGTGGTGGTCGTCGAAGGGCTGCTCCTCGCGGTCGTGTTGCTGGGCGCGCTGCGAGTACGGCACGTGTACCGGGAGCAGCGCGCCGACGCGCCGGACGGCTTCACCGCCGCGACGCGCGCGATCGAGGCCGTCCTGCCCCGGCCGATGGGGAAGCTGATCGCCGCCGAACTGGCGCTGCAGCGCGCACTGTTGCTGCTCGCCCTGCGTCGGCGTGACGTCCCGCCCGGCGGGGCCGGGGTGGGCTACCACCGCGCGTTGAGCGGGATCCTGTGGGCGGTGCTGGCCGTCACGCTTGTCGAGATCGCCGTGGTGCACCTCGCCGTCCCGTGGCCGACCGTCCGCGTGGTGCTGCTGGTCCTGTCCGTCGTCGGACTGTGGTGGTTCACCGCCTTCTTCGCGTCGCTTGTCGCCTACCCGACGACCGTGCACGACGGCCGGCTGCGGATCAGGTTCTCGGCGACGGTGGACGTGGCCGTTCCGCTGACCGGCGTGGAGAGCGTCCGGGTGGATCACCGGTCACGCGCCCAGCGGCGGGTCGCGATGTTCCACGACGACGCCCTCCACGTGGAGGTCTTCGGCAGCAGCAACGTCACCGTCCGCTTCACCCGTCCCGTACCGGTCTCGCTCCCCAGGGAGGATGAGCGGCTGGTGAGCACGGTCCACCTCTGGGCGGACGAACCCGAGGCCCTCCTCCGCCTCTTGTCACCCGACGCCCTCCGCCCCGACCTCCCCTGAGAACTCACACGAGCGCCGCGCCGGGTGGCTCACGGGAGGAGGAGGACCGTGACCGCCCAGGCGAGGAGCAGGAGGGTGAAGAGCGGTCCGAGGGGTGTGCCGCGTTGCGCCGGGGTGGACTCGTCGGTGGGGCGCAACGACGGGTCGTTGCACATCGCGCGCAGCTCGGCGACGAGGCGTTCGGTGTCCGACTCGCCGCCGTTCAGGCGGCGTTCCAGTGCGGGCCAGCCGACCGGTTCGAGCGTCGCGGGCTCCTCGTCGCCGCGCTGGGTGATCTCCAGGGTGGAACCGTTGAGGTGGACGGAGCTGATCCGCTCCCAGGGCACGTGGTGCATGCGCCAGCCGCCGGTTGCCCACAGGCCGGTGCGGTCGGCGACGAGGCGCCAGTTGAGCGCGGTGGCGGTCGTGCCGATGAGGGCGGGCAGGCCGAGCAGGAGGAACCACTGCCAGCTGAAGCCGTCCGACAGCAGCGCCCAGACGCCACCGGCCTGGAACGCGCCGAGGGCGAGACCGACGAGCCGCGTCCAGCCGCCGGCCGACCACACGCGGGGCGCGGCGCCGGGCTTCAGGTCGAGCGCGAGGCGGGCGAGTGACCGGTACCGGCCGCGCCGTTCCCGCCGCTCCACCGCGCGGACCGGGGTGGCGCTGCACTCGGTGACGATCTCGTCCAGGTCCCGGCCGCCGATGGCGGTGAAGGCGACCTCCGCGCCGACGCTGGGCGCGCCGTACAGCACGGCCTCGCGCAGCACCGGCGGCGCCTGGTCGCGCATCGCGTCGAGCACGCTCTCCACGACGCCTTCCGCGTGCTCGCCGTCCAGCGCGCGTTCCGCCTCGTCGGCCTCCTCCTCTTCCTCCTCGTCGGCGGGAAGCGAGTGGAAGGTGAGGACGGGCGTGGTGCCGTACCGGTCGTCGTGGGCGTACACCCACACCCGTGGGTCGTCGGCCTTCTCCTTGATCAGGACGCGCAGCGCGGGCACCGGCAGGGTGCGCAGCCGCGCGGCGCGGCGGCGGCCGACCAGCGCGTTGACCACAAAGGCCAGGCCGGGCAGACCGCCGGCGAGTACCAGCATCTCCCAGCCGGCGATGTCGGGCCCTTCGGCCGCCAGCCGGCTCCAGTCGCCGTCGATCAGCACGGTGACCCGGTCGCCCCTGCTGTAGTCGCCGAAGGCGTCGACCTGGTGCCGCTTGCCCTCGGGGAGGAGGGTGACCGCCAGGTGCTCCCCCCGGTAGCCGACCACCTCCGCCTCGACGCGGGTCGCGGCGGCGGCGCGGCTGCTGTCGTCGGCGACGGCGGCGCTGCCGCGCCACAGGCCGAACGCGGCGAGCGCCAGACAGCCCAGCCCGAAGACCAGTGAGATCCGGCCCCGGGTGAAGGTGGCCAGGCGCGGCGGCAGCGTGTGGCGGGCGTCGCCGGCGGCCCGCATGGCGAGGTGGCGCTGGCGGCGCGCCAACTCCAACCGGTAGAGCAGGCCGACGACGGCAAAGCCGGCGGCGGCGGTGACGGCGAGCCGCGAGAGGTCCGAGGAGGTGCCCAGCGCCTCGTCGTTGAGCAGGCTGGCGGCGGTGGTCGGCGGCACCGCCCACAGCGCCACGACCGGCTGCCGCACCAGCCAGTAGAGCTGGAGGACCGCGAACCCGAAGAGCACGACGGGCCACCAGGCGAACTGGCACGGCGCGCTGTCCGTGCACACGGGGTCCGGGGAGTCGAGGAGGGCCCAGAGGTACGTCGCGAGCAGGGCCAGCGCGGCCCACTGCGGGCGGGCCCAGCGGCCGGGGGCGGCGGCCAGCCATTCGCGGGCGTCGGCGGACAGCCACTCGCGCACGCCCTGGGGTCGGTGTTCCGCCGGCAGCGGCAGCGGTTGCTCTGTCACGGCCGCATTATCGACCACCCGGGTGACGCCCCGACACCGCGGGCCGCGCCGCACGGGGCGGCGACCGGCGGTGGGGCCCGGCGGCGCGTGTGCCGCCGGGCCCCACCGGGAGGGAGGCTCACGCCTGGCGGCGGACCTCCACCACGCGGAAGCGGCCCGCGACAAACGCGGCGTCGCAGAGCGCCGCGTTCGCGGCCGGGTTGCCGCCGCTGCCGTGGAAGTCGGAGAACGCGGCCGTCTGGTTGACGTACACGCCGCCGGTGAGGTTGAGCGAGAGCTGGGCGCACTCGGTCAGGCAGGCCTCCTCCACCAGCCGCTCGGTGTCGGCGTCGGTGGTGTAGGCGCCGACCGTCATCGCGCCCTTCTCCCGCACGGTGCGGCGCAGGAGGTCGACGGCGTCGGCGGTGGAGTCGACGGCCACCGCGAACGAGACCGGGCCGAAGCACTCGCTGAGGTACGCGGCTTCGGCGTCCTCCTTGCCGCCGTCGAGCTTGACGATGACCGGGGTGCGGACGGTGGCGTCCGGGAACTCCGGGTGCTCGATCTCCCGGGAGGCGAGCGCGACCTCCCCGAGCGACCCGGCGGCGTCGATCCGGGCGCCGACCTGCGGGTTGACGATCGCACCGAGCAGCGCGACGGCCCGGGTGTCGTCGCCGAGCAGCTTGTCGACGGCGGCGGCGAGGTCGGCGACCACCTCGTCGTAGGACTTCTTCCCGCCGTCGGTGCTGATGCCGCCGCGCGGGATCAGCACGTTCTGCGGCGTGGTGCACATCTGGCCGCTGTAGAGGGAGAGCGAGAACGCCAGGTTGGCGAGCATGCCGCGGTAGTCGTCGGTGGAGTCGACGACGACGGTGTTGACACCGGCCTTCTCCGTGTAGACCTGCGCCTGACGGGCGTTGGCCTCCAGCCAGTCGCCGAACTCGGTGGAGCCGGTGTAGTCGATGATCCGCACCTCGGGCCGGACGGCCAGCGTCGCGGCGATGCGGGAGCCCTCCTCCTCGGCGGCGAGCGCGACCAGGTTGGGGTCGAAACCGGCCTCGGCGAGCGTCTCGCGGGCGATCCGCACGGTCAGCGCGAGCGGCAGCGCGGCGCGCGGGTGCGGCTTGACGAGGACCGGGTTGCCGGTGGCGAGCGAGGCGAACAGCCCCGGGTAGCCGTTCCACGTCGGGAAGGTGTTGCAGCCGATGACCAGGGCGATGCCGCGCGGCACGGCGGTGAACGTCTTGTCCAGGTTCAGCGGGTCCCGCTTGCCCTGCGGCTTCGACCAGTGCGCCCGCTCCGGGGTGCGGGTCTGCTCGGCGTAGGCGTACGTGACGGCCTCCAGGCCGCGGTCCTGGGCGTGCGGGCCGCCGGCCTGCATCGCCATCATGTACGCCTGCCCGCTGGTGTGCATGACGGCCTGCGCGAACTCGTGGGTGCGGGCGTTGATCCGCGCCAGGATCTCCAGGCACACCGCCGCCCGCGCCTCGGGCCCGGCCGCCGCCCAGTCCGGCATCGCCTCGCGCATCGCCGGCAGCAGCACGTCCACGTCGACCAGCGGGTACTCCACGCCCAGGTCGAGGCCGTACGGGGAGCGCTCGGCGCCGCCCCAGCCGACCGTGCCGGGCTGGTCGAGTGCGAAGCGCCCGCCGAGCAGCGCGTCGAACGCGGCCTTGCCGGCGGCGGGGTCGAGCGTGCCGTGCTCCTCGCCGTACGCCTTCGGGTGCTCGGGGTACGGGGACCAGTAGGCGCGGCTGCGGATGGTGTCGAGGGCCCGGTCCAGGGTCGGGCGGTGCTTCTCGATCAACTGCACTGTGGTGGGCGCGGCGGCCATCGGGGACCATCTCCTCGTCGAGAGTCCGGGGTGTGGACGAGCGGGACTGGGGCCCAGGGTAACCGAACGATCGGTCGGGACAAGAGGGCCGGACCGGCCACGACGACCCGACGACCCCGGGCCCGGAGGGGCGGGATGTCACCCTCCGGCGATAGAGTGACCGAACGATCGGTCGGCGCGCAACGGCCGCGCGCCCGGGAGCCATGCCGACAGCCGAGGAACAGCCGAGCCAACAGGGGGCATCATGCGGGACGCCACAGGCACCGTCGCGGTGGTCGGTACGGGCACCATGGGCCAGGGGATCGCCCAGGTCGCGCTGCTGGCCGGGCACACCGTCCGGCTGCACGACGTCGCCCCCGACCGTGCCGCGCAGGCCGCCGAGGCCGTGCTCGGCCGGCTCGACCGGCTCGTCGACAAGGGCCGTCTCGACGCCGAGGAGCGCGCGGCCGCCGCCGCCCGGCTGCACGCCCACACCGGCCCCGACGGCGTCGGCGACCTCGCCGACGCGGACGTGGTCGTCGAGGCGATCCTGGAGGACCTGGGCGCCAAGCAGCAGCTCTTCACCGCCCTCGAACAGGTCGTCTCCGACGAGACCCTGCTCGCCACCAACACCTCCTCCCTCTCCGTCACCGCCATCGCCGCCGCCCTGCGCCTGCCCGGCCGCTTTGTCGGTCTGCACTTCTTCAACCCGGCGCCGCTGCTCCCCCTCGTCGAGGTCGTCAGCGGGCACGCCACCGACGAGGCCGCCGCCGAGCGCGCCGTCAAGCTCGCCACCACCTGGGGCAAGACCCCGGTGCGCTGCGCCGACACCCCCGGCTTCATCGTCAACCGCGTCGCCCGCCCCTTCTACGCCGAGGCCTTCCGCGTGTACGAGGAGCGGGCCGCCGACCCGGCCACCATCGACGCCGTCCTCCGCGAGTCCGGCGGCTTCCGCATGGGCCCCTTCGAGCTGACCGACCTCATCGGGCAGGACGTCAACGAGTCCGTGACCCGCAGCGTGTGGGAGTCCTTCTTCCAGGACGTGAAGTTCACGCCCTCGCTCGCCCAGCGCCGGCTCGTCCAGTCCGGGCGGCTGGGCCGCAAGACCGGACACGGCTGGTACGACCACACCCCCGGCGCGTCCCGGCCCGAACCGCACACCGCGCGCCCCTGCCCCGCGCCGGAGTACGCCGTCCTGCACGGCGGGCTCGGCCCCGCCGCCGCGCTTCCGGCGATGGCCACCGAAGCCGGCATCCCCCTCCGCACCCCGGAGGCGTCCGCCGCCGCCGAACCCACCACCACGGGCGCCACCACCCCCGGCGACACCACCCGCCACGGCTGCCTCGAACTCCCCGGCGGCGCCCTCCTCCGCCTCGCCGACGGCAGCCAGCCCCGAGGCCGCGAGATCCACTTCGACCTCGCCCTCGACTACCGCACCGCCACCCGCGTCGCGCTCGCCCCCGCCGACGCCGCGTCCGTCGCCGACCTCGCCGAGGCCACCGGCTTCTTCCAGGCCCTCGGCAAGGCCGTCAGCGTCGTCGAACCCGTGCCCGGCATGATCGTCGCCCGGACCGTCGCGATGCTCGCCGACTTCGCCGCCGACACCGTCGGCCGGGGCGTCGCCGGCGCCGGCGACGTCGACACCGCGATGCGGCTCGGCGTGAACTACCCCGTCGGCCCCCTCCGCTGGTGCGACGACCTCGGCGCCGACTGGGTCGCCGACGTCCTCCACCACCTCCACCGCGAGTACCCCACCGGCCGCTACGCACCTGGCCGCGCGCTCCTCCGCCGCAAGGGGGCAGAATCATGACCATGCCCAAGCGCGACACGTACACCCCGGACAGCCTGCTCACCGTCGCCGTCCAGGTGTTCAACGAGCGCGGCTACGACGGCACCTCGATGGAACACCTGTCGAAGGCCGCCGGCATCTCCAAGTCCTCGATCTACCACCACGTGCGCGGCAAGGAGGAACTCCTCCGCCGCGCGATAGCCCGCGCCCTCGACCACCTCTTCGCCATCCTCGACGAGCCGGAGGCCGTGCACGGCCGCGCCGTCGACCGCCTCGAACACGTCACGCGCCGCACCGCCGAGGTCCTGATGGCGGAGCTCCCCTACGTCACCCTGCTGCTGCGCGTCCACGGCAACACCGACACCGAGCGCTGGGCGCTGGCCCGCCGCCGCGAGTTCGACCAGCAGGTCGCCGCGCTCCTCAAGCAGGCCGCCGCCGAAGGCGACCTCCGCGCCGACGTCGACGTCCGCCTCGCCACGCGTCTCCTCTTCGGAATGATCAACTCCATCGTGGAGTGGTACCGCCCCGAACGCGGCACCCTCGCCGCCCGCGAGGAAGTCGCCGACGCCGTCGCCAAGATGGCCTTCGCCGGCCTCCGCGTCTGACCTCCGGGCCACCCGGCCCGAGCCGCCGTGCCGAGAGCAGCAGGCCGGCCCGTCATTCGGAGAGCTTCTGCCCGGCGGCCAGCCTGTGGTAGGTGGGGCTGGCGTCGAGCAGTTCCGCGTGGCGTCCCTGGGCGATCGTGCGGCCGTCGTCCACGACGACGATCCGGTCGGCGTGCTGAACCGTGGAGAGGCGGTGCGCGATCACCAGCAGGGCGCACTCCCGGGCGACGTCCCTCATCACGGTGGTCAGCATCGTTTCGTTGATGCTGTCCAGATGCGAGGTCGGCTCGTCGAGCAGGAGGATGGAGGGCCGGGCGAGCAGGGCGCGGGCGAGCGCGACCCGCTGGCGTTCGCCCGCTGAGAGGGTGCCGCCGCGAGGGCCGAGGACACCCGAGAGGCCGCCGGGCAGACGCCGCACGACCCCCTCCAGCCTGGCCAGCTCGACGACGGTCCGCACCTCGGCGTCGGTGGTGTCGGGCTGGGCGTAGGTGATGTTGTCGCGCAGCGTGCCGTGCACGACGTGGGTGTCCTGGTCGACGACCGCGATACGTCGGCGGCAGGCGGCGCGGCTCAGTTCGGCAGCGGGCACACCGTCGAACAGCAGCCGGCCGGAGTCCGGTTCGTAGAACCTGGCGACCAGGGCGAAGATCGTGCTCTTGCCGGCACCCGACCGGCCGACCAGTGCCGTCTGGCCACGGCGCGGGACGGTGAAGGTGACGCCGCGCAACACCGGACGCCCCGGCTCGTACCCGAAGCAGACGTCGTGCAGGGCGAGAGCCGGCGCCGCCTCGCCGTCCTCCTCGTCCGTACGGCCCCGGCCGTCCTCCTCGTCCGTACGGCCCGGCTCCCTCAGCACGGCGACGGGAACCCGGGAGCGCGACCGGGCGACCGGTTGCGCGACCGCCGCCACCCGCTTGCTCTCCTGGCTGGGCAGGACGCCGGGCTCGGTGGGCTCCACCGGCAGGTGCAGGGCGTACTCGATGCGCTGGTAGGCGCCCATGCCGCGCTGGATGAGCCCCACCGCGCGGAAGACGGAGGACAGCGGCAGCACGAGGTAGGAGGCGTAGAGCAGGAACGCGACGAGGTCGCCGAGCGAGTTGGCGTCACCGGTCACCCGCAGGCCGCCGATGACCAGGACGATGAGGAAGGAGCCCTGGACGGCGAGTTCGACCGCAGGGCTCATGATCGAGGCGAGCTTCGCGGTCCGCACGCCCGCGCCGTAGGCCGTATCGACGCGTTCCCCGATCAGGGCCGCCTCACGGTCCTCCGCCCGGTGGACCCGGACCATGGGGAGCGCGCCGAGCGCGCGTTCCAGGCCGGCGGCGATCGCCCCGACCGACTCCTGCATGCGCTCGGAGGCGGCGCGGATTCCCTTGAGCAGGGACGCCACGACCCCGGCGGCCAGCGCCACGGTCAGGGCCACCAGGAGCAGCAGCAGCGGGTCGATCCACACCATCAGCGCGATCGCCCCCGCCGCGATGAGGATCCCGGTCACCAGGTCGACCAGCGCCTGGGAGACCACCTCCCTCAGCACCGTGGTGTCGGCGGTGACACGGGCGATCAGGTCACCGCCGCGATGCCGGTCGTACTCGCGCATCTCCAGTCGGAGCAGCCGGGCGACCAGGCCGTGGCGGAGCTGACGGACGACGCCCTCGCCGATGCGCTCCAGAACAAAGCGCCCCACCGCGCCCGTCACCGCCTCACTGACGAACAGCAGGGCGAGGAGGAGCAGCAGCGGCCACAGCACCTGTTCGCCGCCGCTCGCGTCGACGACCTGCTTGGCGACGAGCGGCTGGGCGAGGCCCAGGGCCGACCCGACCAGGGTGAGCACGGTGGCGACGACGACGGACGCCCGGTGTCCGGCCGTCAGGCGGTACATGGTGGCGATCGCGGCCCGGGTGGAACGGTCGCCCTCCGACCCCACCCGCGCCTGGTCCACGGCGCTGTCGGTCATCGGGCCGATCGGCTCCCGGGGGCGACCGAGATGAGCCGGGTGAAGTAGCCGTCGGGAACGCCCTCGCCGACGGGACGGCCGTCCGCCTCGATCCAGGCGTGCGCGGTGAACGGCGGCACCACGCGCACCCCCGTGCACCACGTCGGCCACGCGCCCGAGAGCCGGCACAGCAACGCGGCGCCCAGCGAGCGCGGCAGGCAGCCCCTGGGCCCGGCGCAGCGCAGGCTCACCGCGCACACGGCGTCCCGCGCCGCCTGCGCCCGCGCCGCCGTGGCCGGCGAGGCGCCACGACTCACCCGTTCCAGAGCGGCGCGGATACGGCGGGGCGGCAGGAGGGAGAGCACGACGGCCGGCAGCAGGACAAGACGGGCGGCCAGGCGCCGCCCGAAGGGGATACCGGTGGGCCGCTCCAGCGCGCTGGGCGTCGTCATTCGGCCAGCCCCGAGGCCCGCAGCTCGGCCAACAGCGCCGCGACGTCCTGCTCCGCCCGCGCCCGGTCGATGTCGAACTCGGCCGTCAGCGCGTCGGAAGCGGCCGCCTCGTCACCGCCCGCCATCAGCGTCCTGACCACCACACTTCCGGTGGGGTTCAACTCCCAGTACTCCCCCGCGCGTTCGTCGAGGAGGACCGTGCCGTAGTCCGTGTCCGCCGTGGAGACGTCGGCGCGGAACCGCAGTGCCATGATGCGCGTGCCTTCCCGTGTTGAGGTGTCAGAGCCCGGTGCCGGACGTGGGCGCGGGCTGGGGCCTCGTGGGCGCCCGGGAGGCGAGGCCGCGAAGCCACACCTCGACGGAGATGGTCGAGTAGAGGATCGCCTCGCGCAGCTCGGGCGTGGCCGGCCGCTGGGCGAGCCGGCGCAGGGCCGCGCCGTCGACCAGGCCCAGCTTCTCGAGCCGAGAGTCCTCCCACAGCGCCAGCAGGTCGGCGCGGTGTTCGCGCAGCCCGTCGGCGGCGTCCCTGGAGGCGGTGGCCTTGTTGGTGCGCCGCAGACACGCCTCGGGGACGATCCCGCGCATCGCGGCGGTCAGGACGGGTTTGTACCTCCAGGGCGTGACCCGTTCGCCCGGCCGTACCGCGAGGCACGCCTCGATGACCCGGTCATCGAGGAACGGCGACGCCATCGGCACCCCGGCCCGCGCCGCCATCCGGTCCCACTGGCGGAGGATGCGCGTACAGGCCCGGATCTGTTCCAGGTCGGCATGCATGCCCCGGTCGGGGTGAAGGGGGACGGCGTGCTCGGCGGCCTCACCCAACGCCCTGCGGACGGCCTGCTCGGCGTCGGGGGTGATCCAGTCGAAGAGGCGAGGGGGCATGCCCCAGCCGAGGCTGGTGCCGACGGTGGCCGGCAGCGGCCCGCGCAGCCGACCACCGCGGTCCGCGAGCCACTCACCGTACGGCCGGGAGTCGGCCAGCGCCCGGACCATGCCGCCCAGCGGCCACTGCCACAGGGCCCGGAAGCCCCGCAACTGCCGCAGCGCGAACAGCGGTCGAGTCCGCGCCAGGCGGTGGTAGTACGCCTCGGAGCACCAGGCCACATGGTCGCCACCGATCCCCGTGAGGTGCAGCCGACTGCCGCGCCCGGCCATGTTCGGCAGGTGGTGGAGGACCCGCGAGCGGTCCATGACACCGATGGTCGGCTCGTCCAGCAGATCGTCGACGGCGAGGAGATCGGTGTAGACGAGCGGGGAGGCGTCGGCGTCCCAGACGACGTGCTCGACGTCCGGCAGCGAGCGCATGGCCTGCTCGGCCCAGTACAGATCGGTGTCGGCCGGGTCGCGGCCCGGCCAGGTGCTGGCGATCACCCGAGCCGGGGAGCGCGCCGCCAGAAAGCAGACCGAGGTGGAGTCCAGACCTCCGGACAGGTCGCAACTGACCACGCCCCCCTGCCTGGTGCGCACGTCCACCGCCGCGGCCAACGCGTCCCGGACGACGGGGGCGCCGTCGGCGAGCGTACGGACCGGCTCCGGAGGCGTCCACCAGCGCGAGTGGCGTACCGTCCGGCCGTCCCCGGCAACGATCAACGCGTCCTGCGGCGGCACGGCGGTGACGCCGCGCCACATGGACTCCTCGGCGAGCGGATGGGGCACCGGCCACAGCAACCGAACGGCCAACTGCTCCGGGTCCGGCTCGATTCCGAGCATCCCGGCGAGCACGTCGGCGCGGCTGGCCGCCACCCGTACGCCGTTCACGGACGCGTGGAACACCAGCCGCAGCCCGGACGCGGTGCCCTGCACCCTGAGCCGCCCGTCGAGCGCGGCGACGAGGTGGAAGCTCCCGGGAAGCGACCGCGCGAGCGCGTCCAGCTCGGCGAGATCGCCCAACCGCCCGGCGTGCCGCTCCAGTTGCGCGGCGTCGACGGGGCAGCATCCGATGACGGCGAGGGCGGCCCGGCCGGCACGCGCGGCCACGACGTCCTGGTCGTGCCACCGCCCCACCAGCCAGGGCCGGCCGGAGGCGTGCTCCAGGACGCGCGTTCCCGGAGCGGTCGAGGACCGGGCCACGGCGGCCGCGTCCTCGTGGTCGGTGAAGACCGCGAAGTGCGCGTCGCCGGGGCCCGTGCCCGCACTTTCGTGCAGTTCAGTCATGACGTCGGAGGGATCGGCCGGTCTCAGTTCTTGCTCAGGAGCAGCCGGTCGTTGCCGGAGCGCTGGAGCAGCCCCGTCTTCTTCCGGAACGTCCCGAGCTTGGCGAGTGTCGGCGCTTCGTATGCCTTCTTCATGACCTCTCCTCACTTGCGGATGTCACCACCACTTCCCTGGCGGCGGCGAACCGGAGCCCGGTCCACCCCCACCC